>CAYNKM010000007.1:0-9515 GCA_964397795.1 uncultured Desulfovibrio sp.
CGGCCGGATATGTGGAATTAGCGCTCGAAGCGGCGGCGCAGGGGCATGAGACCAGCTCCATTACCCTGGAAAATTTTGACATCCTTCTGCCGCTTGTGTTTGAAAATAATAAAGCCCAAACCCTGCGCTGTGAAATAAATGCCCTGGATGGCTCATTCAGCATTCAAAGTCGCACCCGGATGGGAAACAGCCCCTGGCTAACCCATGCCAAAGGCCGTATTATATACCATAAGAAGTATAAAACCCCTGTTAGGGCGCTTGAGCCTCTGGGTGAGGATGTTACCCTGATTTCCAGGGAAGAGTTCTATGCCAAGACCAAAAAGCTGGGACTGGATTATGGCCCATTTTTCAGCCGCGTAGAATCTCTTTCTCTTAAAGACAATCATATCGAAGCCACTGTTGAGGAAACAGCCGAAGCTACTGATTTTATACTTAATCCAGGTTTCATTGACGCCTGCTTTCATTCCCTTGCCGCCATCTATGCTTCTGGCGCAAGCGAAGATACCTATCTTCCCGTAGGATTTAGTGAATTAAAACTATTTAATTCCAATCCGGTTAAATACATAAGGGGAGTTCTGACCAAACGGGCCAGACGCACCATACATGCGAACTTTGAGCTTTATGACAACAATCAAAGTCTGGTGGCAAGGTTTTCAGATTGCCTGTTTCGTAAAATGCCCAGGTCGCAAAATCCCGCCATTGATTCATGGTTCTACCGTAAATTTTTTAAACCGCTTCCCGTCCACTCAGGCGGCCCATTCGAAAATCCGGTTACTGTGGCCCAGGACCTTATTCGCAATCACAAGTTTAATCCTGAGAGAAAATTGTGGTATCAGGAAGTCCTGCCCAGGATTGAAGCTTCTGTCCTCGCTTTTGTTAATGATTTTCTGCCCAAATACGACGTATCTGACATTCTCCCTCCATCCCTGACAAAATGGATGAAAGATCTGTATGGGATTTCAGAAAATTCCGGGGATATTCCGGACTGGAAGAAAGTATGGCAGGAAACCCATAATCTTGCCCCGCATTTTTTACCGGCTCTTTTACCCGTTGGAAGGGTTATGGAGCAATTATCCCGAATCGCCCAGGAAAAAATATCCGTTTCCGAACTTTTAACGGCAACCAATACAATCCTGCAGGAAAACAGCGTCAATAACCCTGCCTATTCCGGAATTGACCAGATTCTGGACAACTTTCTCAATGCCCTTATAAAGCCGGATGCCGCTTTCAATATTGCGGAAGCCAGCTCATATCAAAAGATTCCCGACTCCGCGCTGACCGAAAAAATAGAGTCGGGTCATGTTAATCAGACCTTCATATTGCCAGAAGGAACGCTTCCCATACCGCCGCTTCACGGCTCTTCACAAAACGCGCTAACGCCCGATCCTTTAAGCTGGTTTGAAAACAAGACCGAGCCATATGATATTATTGTGCTTCGGCAGATCCTGCACAGCGCGCCAGATTTAAGGAAAAGTTTGCAAGCTGTATCCTCTTCTCTTGCGCCTGGCGGCCTTCTTGTTTTTACGGAAAGATATCCTGACTGGAGCGCCGATTTAACCAGCGGTTTAAAAGAAAACTGGTGGCGCAAAGGTTCAGATGACAAGGTCGTTTCTTCAAGGATGACGCCCGAAAGCTGGATTGCGCTTCTTGAAAGCGCTGGCTTTCAAGACTGTGGCATTATTGCCGAGCCAGAAGCGGAAGGCTTGGCGGAAGGATCCTATTTAATATATGGCAGAAAAGGCGATCAAGTTTTAAACAATATGCTTCCCCGCCTTTCTGAAGACTGCCTGATCCTTTGTGGAAAGGCAGACCAGCAATTTGCCCGCGCTTTCAGGGAAAAACTTGAAAAGAATGGCATTAAAGCTGAAATAGGCTCATCTGCCAATCCAGATACTGTCAAGGCTGATAACCTGATTATTATTTATAGGGAACAACAGTCTCCCGACAATACCGCCAAAATTCTTTCGGATCTCAATTCCCTGATTGGCGGAGTGTCTCCCGAAAGTAAAATATGGATAATCACCCAGGGAGTTTATCCGTCTGATAAAAATAATATTGATCCTGTCCAGGCAGCTATCGCGGGCTTTATAAGGGTCGTACATTCCGAAAAAGAAGGACTTAAAGTACGTCTGCGCGATGTGTCGCCCGATTTAAGCCAGGCTGACGCCATTGATCTGCTTTATCAGGAAATAATAGGGGATTCTGAAGAAGACGAAATTTCTCTTTCAGGAGAAGGGCGCCAGATCCTCATTCTTACCAAAGGGCATCCCTCTTTCAATAATTCGGAGAATGACCGCTTTAAGCTTGATATTACAAATCCCGGGCGTCTTGATAACCTGACATGGGCTACGGATGAAAAAATCCCGTTGGGGGATAATGATGTGGAAGCAAGGGTGATGGCCACTGGTCTTAATTTCAGGGACATCATGCTTGCCATGGGCCTTCTTCCTGAAGAAGCCCTGGAAAATGGCTTTGCCGGCCCCAATTTTGGTCTTGAATTTTCCGGCGAAATAACGGCTACCGGCAAAAATGTAAAAATTTTTGTTCCTGGAGAACGAGTGGCGGGCTTTGCGCCAGCATGTTTTGCGAGTCATGTGAGAATGCCGGAGAACGCCCTTACTCCTGTGCCACCAGAAATGGATTATACGGATGCCGCCGCCATTCCAACCATATTTATAACCGCCTGGTATGCCTTGAAACATTTGGCGAGGCTTCAGAAAGGAGAAAAGCTGCTTATCCATGGCGGGGCGGGAGGGGTTGGTCTTGCCGCCATTCAAATCGGCAAAATGTTTGGCGCGGAAATTTTTGCGACTGCCGGAACTGAAGAAAAAAGAGATTATCTGCGACTTTTGGGAGTTGATCATATTATGGATTCCAGATCCCTGGATTTCGCGGATGAAATCATGGCGCTTACCAATGGAGAAGGAATAGACGTGGTTCTTAATTCCCTGGCGGGAGAAGCTATGCGTCGCTCCATGTCCCTGCTTAAACCCTTCGGACGATTCCTGGAACTCGGAAAACGTGACTATGTGGAGAATACATCCATCGGACTCCGTCCGTTTAAGGAAAATATAAGTTATTTCAGTATTGATGTGGATCAGCTTCTGACTGTTCGCCCGAATTTGGCCAATACGCTTTTTACAGAAGTAATGGATAATTTGCGAAATGGACAGCTGACCCCGCCGCCTTTAAAAGTTTTTAAGGCTTCCCAAGTTGAAGAAGCTTTCCGGACCATGCAACAGGCCAGGCATATGGGCAAGGTTGTCGTGGACATGCGGGAGCTTCCTCCGGTATCGGATCTTGTTGAAAAAAATAAGAATAAATATGATGGAGTCTGGCTTGTAAGCGGCGGGACCTCCGGCTTTGGGCTGGAAACCGCAAGACATCTCGCGCGTAGTGGCGCAAAGACTCTTGTTCTGGCCAGCCGGAGCGGAGAAAAAATTGCTGGGGCAGACGCCCTGCGTGAAGAATTTGCCTCTTTGGGAACACAGGTTTTCCTTAAATCATGTGATTTTTCCAGAAAAAATGACGTTGAAGCCCTAATCGACTGGATGTCTATAAATCTGCCCCCCCTTACCGGCATAGTTCACGCAGCCGCTGTCTTTGATGACCGCAGAATTGAAAATTTGGATCAGGCCTCTTTCGAAAGATCATTAAATCCAAAAATGCTCGGCGCCTTGCATTTGCATGAGGCCACAAAATCTCTTCCGATAAAATATTTCGTGCTCTTCTCTTCCATAAGCGTGGCTCTTGGAAATCCCGGACAGGGTAATTATGTGGCCGCCAACGCCGCTTTGGAAGCCCTTACCCATTTACGGAACTCCCTAAATCTGCCTTCTTCCTGCCTCGCGTGGGGGCCAATAGGCGATAGCGGATATTTAAGCAGAAATGAGGCGGTTCAAAAAAATCTCGCGATGCAACTGGGCAAAGCCCCCCTCACAAGTCAGCAGGCCATGGAAGCTTTTGACATATTTTCAGGAGAGAATGGCGTACACATTCTGGCAAATATAAACTGGCGCCGCGCCCTTGAATTTGCCGACCATATTCCTGTCCGTTTGAGCGAGGCCTATCAATTATGTTCAATTGAAGATGAAAGTGGGATAAGCGCCGATTTTACCACCTCCCTGCTGGGTTTAAGCAGGGAAGAAGCGATTGAAAAACTTGAAAAAATAATCGCTTCAGAAACTGCCAAAGTTTTGGGTATGGATGCGGCGCTGACTCCTCATGACAAAAGCCTGCAGGCGTTGGGACTTGATTCCCTGATGGCCATGGAGCTGGCGCTTGGTCTGGAGCAGGCCACCGGATTGCGTCTGCCTCCAATGCTACTCCAGGACGCGCCCACCATAGAACAACTGGCTGGGAGATTATGGGAGCGTCTGGGTAAACCTGTTATCGAGACTTCCGAAGAAGCTATGGTGGAAGATCTCGCAAGACGACATTCAGAAGAATTAAAATCTGAAGAAATAAAAGATTTATTAAAAAATATTGAGGTTAAGAGTATATAATGGCTTTAAATGGTTTTCTGGATGCCATAATCAAGCAGAAAAAGAACAGGCGCTCTGGAGATGAACTCGAAGCCAGATTAAAAGATTCAGCATCCGAAAAAAACTCCTTCGCCTCCCATCCGGCAATAAAACAATTGCGCATCCTGGAAAACGCGGCGCGCACTTTCCATTTGCCAAATCCTTTTTTTAAAATTCATCAGGGGAGCGGCGGGGCTCATAGCCAGATAGGGGACAAAAATTATATAAACTTTTCTCATTATAATTATCTTGGGCTTAACGGCCATCCTGAAGTAAATAAAGCGGCCCAGGACGCCATAAGCCAGTATGGAACGTCCGCTGGCGCCAGCCGTCTTGTGGCAGGCGAAAGGCCTCCCCAGCGCGCCCTGGAAAAAGCCCTGGCGGATTTATACAAGGTTGATGATGCTGTCGTGTTTGTTAGCGGACACGCGACCAATGTAAGCGTGATTGGAACGCTTTTTGATAGTTCGGATCTGATATTGCATGACAGTCTTATCCATAACAGTATTCTGGAAGGCAGCCGTTCTTCTGGCGCTGTAAGAAGATCGTTTCCACATAATGATCTTGATTCCCTGGAAAACTTATTAATTGAGCTTCGCCCGGGACGTAAACGGGTTCTCATCGCTGTGGAGGGCCTTTACAGCATGGATGGGGATTATCCCGATTTAAAGCGTCTGGTAGAATTAAAAACCAGATATAATGCCTTTCTAATGGTAGATGAAGCGCATTCGCTGGGAGTTTTAGGTAAAAATGGCAAGGGTCTTGCAGAGGAAGCGGGGATTGAAACGAGGGATGTGGATATCTGGATGGGAACGCTCAGCAAAACGCTGGCTTCTTGCGGGGGATTCATAGCCGGATCACAGGATTTGATTGATCTTCTCAAGGCGACCGCGCCGGCATTTGTTTATAGCGTGGGCATAAGCCCATGCCTGGCGGCTTCTTCCCTCAAGGCTTTGGAAATCATGCTCAGGGAACCGGAAAGAATAGAAAAATTGCGTAATAACAGCCTTTTTTTTCTCGACAAGGCAAAAAAGGCGGGGTTTAATACTGGCACGGCAAGCGGCTATGCCATTGTTCCTGTAATTATAGGAAGTTCAAGAAAGGCGCTTGAAATATCGGGCAAGTTATTTGACAAAGGCATTAATGTACAGCCAATCATTCATCCTGCCGTTGAGGAAAAAGCTTCCCGTTTACGCTTTTTTCTCTCGTCTGATCATACAGAAGAAGATATATTGATCACAATTGAAACCATGAAAGAGATTTTTTCAAGTCAGGGACTTTTGTCATGAAGCTGAAAAACTTTTTCCCTCTGGTATGCTTGCTATTTGTCCCGTTTTTGACTGGCTGTTCAATTATGGCTCATTCAGGTCCGAGCAGGGCGGATATTCAACGGGCTGACAAGGAGCATCTTCCTGGTTCTATCCCTGTGATAAAAGTGGATGAAGAATTAGCCCGAAGGCTGGGAGAAAGTAAAAAGCAGGAGCCGTTTTCCAAAATATTCCGTTCAGATTCCTCTTCTTCCTATGTTATCAATACCGGAGACGTGCTTGAAGTTTTAATATGGGAAACCGCTCCGGCCATACTGTTTAACAAGGGAGGGGTCAATCCCGCAAGCGGCACTTCAGGATCAGGCTTTGAAGCCCTGCCCGCGCAAATGGTGATGGAAGATGGAACAATAAATATTCCATATGTCGGACGGATTAAAGTCTTAAACCGAAGCCCGCGCAAGATAGAATCCGAAATTGTAAACCGTCTGGAAGGCAAGGCGAATAGCCCGCAAGTAATGGTCAGGCTTGCCTCTTCGTCCCCTGATCATGTGTCAGTCATTGGCGATGTAAACCAGAGCGGAAATATTCCCTTGTCTCCCAAAGGGGAAAAGCTGCTTGATTTTCTGGCGGCTTGCGGAGGAGTAAGCCATCCCCTGAACAAAATGACTATCCAGCTTTCCCGGAAGGGTACTAACGCCAGAATGCCGCTGGACAAGATAATTGACGACCCATCCCAGAATCTGCGCCTAAAGCCGGGGGATGTGGTGGCGGCCCTTTTTCAGCCCTGGTCGTTTTCAGTACTTGGCGCGACCGGGAAAAATATGGAGGTACCATTTGAGGCGGCTGGCATAACCATGGCACAGGCTCTCTCCCGTTCTGGAGGACTTAACGATTACCGGGCGGATCCCGGCGGAATCTTTCTTTTCCGCTTTGAGAATGCCGATCTTGTCAAGGTGCCTTATCCGCCTAACGTAGTGGATGGAAAAATACCCGTTGTTTATCAGATTGATTTTAATAATCCTTCATCTTTTTTTGCGGTACAGAACTTCCCCATGCAGGACAGGGATATTATATATGTAGCAAATATGCCTACGGCAGAGCTAACGAAATTCTTGAGCATGGTGGGTCTGGTTGTTAATCCGGCCTTAAACCTTGGCCGTTATCATTTGGAAACAGTAGACGATTAATTATGACTATTTCTCTTGGAAATACTTTAACTGTATGGCACGCGCTTTTCCTGCGGGAATGCCTTGACCGTTTTTTCGGTTCTCGCGCGGGCTGGGCATGGCTGGCTATCGAGCCCGCGGCGCATATACTTATAATTGGCACATGGCTGTCACTTTCCAAATATATACCGAATGCGGATGCCTTTACATGGGTGACAATTGGAATGCTGGCCTTTTTTCTGTTCAGGCGTTCAGCAGTGCAAATACAGCATGCTGTTGACTGCAACAAGTCATTTTTTGCCTTCAGACAGGTTCGTCCCTTTGACGCGGCATTGTCCAGAGGAGCCGTGGAAGGCTTTTCCATGTTTTTGGTGGCTCTGGTCATTTTTGTTCCTCTGGCGTTTTTGGGAAAACAAATAATCCCCGCAGATCCTCTGCTGCTGACTGTGTCCATGTTTGGCCTATGGATGCTCGCTCTTGGATATGGCATGATAGTCTCCGTAATTCAATGCCTGGTACCGGAAACAGGTCATATTTTCATGATTTTAATGATGCCCCTTTATTTCATATCAGGGGTAATCTTTCCCCTGACTCAATTTCCGCCTGTTATTCGTAAATATATTATGTATAATCCAATTTTACATGGACTTGAATACGCCCGATACGCTTTTTTTCATCATTATTATATTTTACCAGAAATAAGTCTCTCCTATTTGTATACATGGGTTATGATACTATTATTTGTTGGTTTGATACTTTATAAATTATTTGAAACCAGGCTTATAAGACGATGATAGTTGTGGAAAATGTTCATAAACGATATACAACCCGTCAGGGAGTGGGCGACTGGGTTTTAAGGGGCGTTAATCTTATTATTCCACGCGGCCGAAGCGTTGGGCTGATTGGCCGTAACGGGGCTGGAAAGTCCACTCTTTTAAGAATAATAGGAGGCGCCGACTATGCGACTTATGGCAAGGTCACGCATTATTGCCGGGTTTCCTGGCCCATGGGAAACGGAGGAGTGGAAGGAACTTTAACCGGCCGCCAAAACGCGAAATTCATATGCCGTCTGCACGGCTTTGAAAAGGATATGAAACAGAGAATAAAACGCATAGAGGACTTTGCCGAACTCGGCCCCTATTTTGACAAACAGGTACAAACCTATTCAGGAGGTATGCGTTCCCGTCTGCAGTTTGCGCTTTCTCTGGCATTTGATTTTGACGTATATATCTCTGATGAAGTAACAAGCGCAGGCGACGCGAAATTTAGAAACAAAGCAAAAAACGCTTTTAAAAAGCTTGCCAATAAAGCCAGTATAATAATGGTTTCCCATGACAACACAACTTTAAAACAGTTTTGCGAATCCGGCATTTTTTTAAATAATGGCACTGCCACCTGGTATGACAAGATAGATGATGCCATAAAAGCCTATGAGGGAACTTACTCATGAATGCCCCATATATTGAAAATGAAAAAATCTCCATGCCTGACGTTATGCCCAGCAAAAGTGCCAGGCTGGTTTCCCGATTATTCAGGGGAATTTATATTTCCATAGCCGCTGGCGCGCTACTCTTCATTGTTTATTGGCTCTTTGCCTCCGACCGCTATGTCTCCGAAGCCACCATCATTATCCAGAATCCGGATACAATGTCAGCTACGGGAGTTAATGTGGCGGCGCTTATGACAGGCTCCCTTTCCCTTCCTGATCAACTCCTGCTTCAGGAACATCTGCTCACTGTGGATATGCTGAAAAAACTGGATGATTCTCTGGATTTGCGTGATCATTACAGCAATTCCAAATGGGATATCGCAAGCCGCATGTGGTTTAAAGACGCGTCCATGGAATATTTCCATCGGCATTACAAGGGAAGGGTGGATGTGTATTTTGACAACACCAATGGCGTTCTTAGAATCAGCACACAAGCTTATACTCCGCAGATGGCCCATGATATTACTGCAATGCTGGTCAAGGAAGGCGAACGCTACATGAATAAGATAAGCCATGAATTGGCCCAGACCCAGGTGCTATTTCTGGATGGCCTTGTGGAAACCGCCCAGAAAAATATGCAGGAGGCATCCGAGAAGCTCCTTGCCTTTCAGAATAGCAAGGGGCTGGTTTCTCCCAAGGCGACTGTGGGCAGTATTCATGCCATTATAGACAAGCTGGAGACCCAGCGTACCACAATACAAACCCAGATAGCGTCGTTGCCGCATAATCTGGATAAAAACCATCCCAATAGACGCGCTCTTTCTACCGCCCTTGCTGCCGTGGAAAAACAAATCAAGACAGAAAAGGCCAAACTGGCTTCGACGCAGGGCAAACCTCTCAACTCTCTTGTTGAAGAGGAACACCAGCTGGAAATGGATCTTAAATTCAAACAGGATCTTTATCAGTCTGCCCTGGAGGGTCTTGAAAAAGGCAGAATGGATTCCGCGCGTACCCTTAAGGTTGTCTCGGTAATCCAGCAACCCACCATGCCCGAATATCCCTGGGAACCGCGCAGAATTTATGGAATTGTTTCCACCCTGTGCATAGCCCTGTGTCTTTTGGGCGTAAC
>CAYNKM010000007.1:9615-18994 GCA_964397795.1 uncultured Desulfovibrio sp.
TCTTTTTTAAACAGCCTTTATTTTTTTAATAGGCATATAACCAAGTTTGTACTGAACAAGGCTGTCAGCAAAAAGCCAGTTTTTGCTCCCCGTTTGCAGAAAAACAGGAATCTGCTTTATGTAGCGGCTTCCAGTCTGCCATTTCATATTAGCGGATATACCTCACGAACGCATGAAATTCTTAAGGCGCTTTACCATGAAGGTTACAATTTTAGCGTGATAACCCGTCCTGGATATCCCTGGGATAGAAGAGATAGCCTTGCAAAGCCAATTGACAATTCCCTTGAGCTGGACGGAATATTTTATAATTATTGTAAAAATCCTGGAGGCCGCAAAATCGCGGCGCATTATGCCTTGACCGCATCCAGAAAAATCAGGGATTTTGCAATTAAAAATAATATAAACTGTATTCATGCGGCTTCCAATCATATAAACGCCTTGCCTGCCCTCCTTGCCGCCAAAAGTATGGGCCTGCGCTTTCAATATGAAATAAGAGGGCTATGGGAATTAACCCGCGCCGCCAGGATTCCAGCTTATGCCGATTCTCCCGCTTTCCTTATGGGGCTGGAGTTGGAGGAATTTGTCTCCTCGCATGCTGATACCGTATTTGTGATTTCACGTCAGCTGGGTCTATATGTGGCAAAAAGATGGAACATTTCTGAAGAAAAAATTAAACTTCTTCCGAATTGCGCGGATGTAAATATAATCAAGCCTGATAAGGATATTAAGCAAATACCCGATCTGGTAGGATATGCCGGATCCCTCATTTCATATGAGGGTCTGGATACACTCATAAAAGCGATATCCATTTTGCATTCTCAAAACAGAAAAATAAAACTTATGATAATTGGCGACGGGGAAGCCCGTCCAGAACTTGAAACTCTTGTAAAGGATTTGAATATTCAGGATTATGTAAATTTTATTGGCCGGATGAATCCTGAAATGGCCCGGAAAGAATTATGTAAAGCTTCCCTGATCTGTTTGCCGCGTAAGGATTTTGAAGTATGCAGAATGATTACTCCATTAAAACTTGTGGAAGCCATGGCATTGGGAAAAGCGGTGCTTTGTTCCGATCTCCCCGTTTTTAAAGATGAATTGGGTGTACTTTCACAGGGGTGGACGTTTAAAGCCGGCGATTCAAAGAATTTGGCTGAAAAATTGGCTGAAAAATTTGATCGGAAGGAAGAATTGATTTCGCAGGGGAAAAAGTTGAGAGAACATGTTATCCTTTCCCGCCAGTGGAATCAGCACATCCCTGTAATTATGGAATAAAATATGATTGCTTCTTTAATTAGAAGAATTAGCATGTTTGTCTATCAGCATCCATATGTTCCACAGAATGTTAAGAGGAATGGTCCATATGGAAAACTGAAAATCGCCCTGTTAGCCGACTATTTCACTTCTGCCTGTCTTGCGGAAGAAGCTTCCATTCGTCTCTTGACGCCTAAAAATTATCGCGAAATATTGCTCCAATGGCGGCCCGATCTGGTATTTGTGGAATCCGCTTTTCATGGCGTAAATGATGAATGGCGATACAAGCTTAAAAAGCAGCCCATATACATGAGTTTTCTTCCGTCCAACGAATTGAAATCCATTGTTGAACTGGCCAGGGACAAAAATATACCAGCGATATTCTGGAATAAGGACGACGGCGCCTTTTTTAAGGCCTTTATAGATACGGCAAAACATTTCCCTTATGTTTTTACAACTGACGCCTCATGTTTGCCCAGGTATAACCGCTACTTGCCCAGGGATAGTTCCGCGCATCTTTTGCCCATGGCCTATCAGTCCGCCTTTCACAATTTTACCAACTTTTCCTTTCAGATAAAAAGCGCGTGTTTTGCGGGAAGTTATTACAAAAAATTTTTTGAAAGAAGAAGGCGTTTTTTGGGAATGATATTTGACGCCTGCGCCCAGGCCCAATTTCCCATGCACATATTTGACCGCAATAGCAAAAGGTTATCACACTTTTTTGAATTTCGTTTTCCTGGCAGCAAAAATTTGATTATTCACCAGGGCGTACCTTATCCCTTGACTGCCAATATTTACAAAACTTATCTAATTTCGGTAAACGTCAATTCTATTATAGCTTCCGAAACAATGTATTCACGCAGATTGCTGGAGATTCTGGCGTGCGGAGGAATTTGTATAACCAATAAAAACAAGTGCATGGAAACAGAATTCAAGGAATATTGCCACATTGTCTCCTCCGAGGAGGAAATCCTTGACCTTTTCCAAAGGTTTAAATGGGGACCTTCCGCTTCTGATTTTGAAAGGGCGCGATCCGGCGCGGAATATGTGGCTTCAAAACATACCTGGACCCACCGGCTTCAGCTGCTGGAAGATATTGTAAACTTTTAGGCTTTTCAATGTACTTTATCCTCCTGCTTATCCTGGCGCTGCTTGTCATTATGCTTATGGCCTATACCTTTATGGAATGGCAGGCTACCAGACAATCCCGAAAAATCATTGCTTTGCCGCCTGTGGCGGATCCTGAAATATTGCCCAAGGTTTCTGTTCTTTTGCCTGTCTATAATGAAAATAAAGTAATTGGGAAACTTCTGGAAAGCGTGTCAAATCTTGAATATCCTTCGGAACTTCTGGAAATTCTGATTCTGGATGATTCAACAGATGAAAGTTCGGATCTGATTAAAGAGCTGATTAAAAAGCTAGAGACAAAAGGGAAAAAAATAACTCAATTACGCAGGGAAAACCGGATCGGATATAAGGCTGGAAATTTGGCGTATGGTCTCGAACATGCCCAGGGAGATTTTATTGTTATCTTTGACGCGGATTGCCGACCCTATCCATCATTTTTAAAAAAAACCATTCCCTTTTTTAATGAAAGCCGTCTTGGCTTTCTGCAAACTGGAATTGAATATGATAATGCGGATAAATCCTTTATTACGCGGTTTCAGGCAATAGAGGCTTCCCATAAGGATGACGTAAGCAGCGGTCTGGTTAAAGACAATTATATGGCTTCTCTTACCGGCAGCGCCTGCGTATGGCGTCGGGAATGTATTAATACCATTGGGGGGATCAGTTCGGAAACCATTACTGAAGACGTGGATATGGGATATGCGGCCCAACTGGACAAGTGGCTTTGCCTGTATATTCCCGAAACTTTGGCCAATGCGGAATTGCCGGAAACCATAGCCTCATTTCGGGTACAGCGCCAAAGATGGGCAAGAGGACTGGTACATAACGCTGTCCGCCATGCGGGAAAAATCTTTACTTCCTCGATGAATTTTATGACCAGGTTAAACGCGATAAGCCTGGTTTTTTCTCCCCTGCTTTTGGCCTTGTTTTATATCGTTTTTTTAATTTCGCCCTTTTTTGCCCTGATCACCCCTTCCCTTGGTCTGACATTTCATATTTTATGCCTTCTTTTTCTCATTACCGCCTTTTGTTGGGGCTGGATAAATACCGCCACCTCGGGCAAAACCAGCCAGAAAAACTCCCTGAAACATGCGCTTTATATAGCCGGCTATATTCTCATGTTTTTCCCCCTTTCCCTGTATTATCTAAGCGCCATAATTCAGCTTGCCTCTGGCCAGGGAAAAGCTTTTCACAGTACTCCCAAAGGCTGTGGCCGAAAACGGATAAAACATCCTCCAATTAACAGAATTCTCATCTTCTGTGAGATTTTTTCTCTTCTTTATGCGTTTGCCACCATATATCTGGCGATTCTGTATGGCAATTACTGGGTTCTTCTATATTCAGGACTCTGCGCCGCGGGTTTCGCATTAAGTTTGTATCTCTCTTTTCAGGATATGGTTTTATCCTCCCCTGCCCCTTCGCACATCCTTATAACCGGCGCGACGGGCAGCATAGGTCAGGCGCTAGTCAGAGAATTTGTATCTCCAGATACCCGTTTTACCCTGGTTGGAAGAAATAGGGAAAAGCTTGAACTCCTTTCTTCCTATTGCAGGGAAAACGCGTCCCATGCCAATCTTGTTCAGCTTGATTTAAGCGATACGGAAAAAGTCAGGGAGTTTGGCAAAAACCTCTCGCAATCCGATTTGCCAGATCTTGTCATTACCAATGCGGGATTAAATACCGATATAGGAAAAAATCTGGAAGGAGAGCCCTGGGAAGAGAGTGAAAAGCTTGTGCAGGTCAACCTTTTATCCACCATGGCCCTGATTGATTCCCTTATACCCGCCATGCGCAAAAGAAAATCAGGACAAATCGCCATCATGAGTTCCCTGGCAGCCTATTATGGACTTCCCCATACCCCTACTTATTGCGCGACAAAAGCCGCCTTGCGCAACTGGGGAGGCGCGTTGCGGGGCTGGCTGCAGCCTGAAGGAATAAAAGTAAATGTAATCCTGCCTGGCTATGTCGATTCCCCCATGTGCCGCGCGATGCCTGGCCCCAAGCCTTTCCTGTGGCAAGCGGATAAAGCCGCCCGGGTTATCCGCAAAGGTCTGGAACGTGACTTTGCCCGTATTTCTTTTCCCTTTCCCCTCAACCTCGGCATATGGTTATTGTCTTTGCTGCCTGCCTGTCTAGCCATGCCCATTGCCCGTATCCTGGGCTATGGGAGATAATTTCACATCTCTTTTTTTGTTGGATTTGGCGGTCTTTTCCGCTTCCATACTCATGGAACTGCTGCTGCTTCCCCGCCCTCATTTTTCTCGTCCGCTTTTTGCCTGGCTTTGTCAATTCGGCATATTTACCTGTCTTTATTCCCTGTTTATCCTGCTTCTTGGTCGGCCAATATGTTCAGCAGGACTGGTTCTCGCCATTTATTTAATTCTCATACTTGTAAATAACGCCAAATATAAATCCTTGCGGGAACCATTTCTTTATCAGGATTATGATTATTTTCTGGATGTTTTTCGCTTTCCCCGTCTTTTCCTGCCTTTTCTTGGTATTAAAAACTTCGCCTTCTGCGTCCTCGGCTGCCTGATTGCCCTGACGGCATTGCTGCTTGAAAACCCGCCTACGCCGCGTTTCAGCCTGAATGGTCAGGCAGGAATGGCCCTTGTAATTTTTGCTATCGGTCTGGTTTCCCTTGTGGCAGGAACTGTTTTACGTTCTTCTCCTAAATATGACACGGTATCCGATTTCAAATTCCTGGGATATCCCTCTTTTTTATACCTTTATGGACTGGAAAACAGAAGTGGAATCCCCAATCAATCGTCCTTCCCTGCCATTTCTTCGGATAGAAAACCTTTGCCCAACCTGATTGCGATTCAAAGCGAGTCATTTTTTGATCCTCGCGCTCTGGATAGCGAACTTTCACCCGAGATTCTATAACACCTCGATTTTATTCAGAAGCACTCCTTTTTGCATGGACTTGTGGAAGTCACGGCCTGGGGCGCATATACTGTAAGGACCTAGTTCTCTTTTCTTACTGGTATCGAATTAAAAAATCTTGGACCTCACCAATTTAATCCCTATAGGGCCATGCTGAAAGGATGGATTCCTGAAAGTCTGCCTTCACGCCTCAAGGCAATCGGCTATGAAACCATCTGTCTCCACCCCTGGTACGCTGAATTTTATGGCCGAAAAAACCTTTTTCCCGCAATGGGTTTTAATAAATTTGCCGATATCAAGGAATTTTATGATTGCCCCAAAAGTGGAGCCTATACCGATGATCGCTGCCTGGCAGACAAAGTGCTTTCCTTCCTGGCAAAATCTAAAAAACCTGTTTTTATCTTTTCCATTACAATGGAAAATCATGGCCCGCTTCAGGATGATATAAAAATCAGGGAAAGAATGAGCCAGTCCTCTTTCAGAAAGTCCTGGCCTGCGGAATGTTATGAACTTCCAATTTACATTGATCATCTTGTTCATACTGATCTTATGCTGGCCAAGCTTTATTCTGAATTATCTCATGTGGAATATCCTGTTTCTTTATGTTTTTATGGAGACCATGTGCCGATCATGCCGTGTTCTTACCAAATCCTTGGTTATCCGAAAGGGGATACTCCATATTTTTGCTGGAGCAATTATAATAGACAATTTAATAAACCGGAAAATATTCCAGTCTGGAAGCTTGCCCAAGCCTGGCTTAATGGTTCTGGCCTTTCCTGATTGTTATTTAAACTCTTAAATTCTTGACTTGTATTTCTGCAGAATTTACTAAAAAGAAAGTTGGGGTTTAAAAATAATTCTTGCCTAGATATAGCGCATACAATTTATATTCATTTGGCTTTCAGAATTAACAAGAATAAGGTTCAGGAGTGTTTCGATAATTTTTATCAAGGAGAGCGTGATTATGTGGGAAGATGAATTTGATGTTAATACGGTAAGAGAGATCAGGGTTAAAACTTCAGTATTCCTTGGCGTGGGAGCTATTGAAAAAGTAAACTTCATTGCGGAAGAACTGGCCAAAAGGGGAGTAAAAAATGTGCTCTGCGTTACTGGCGGCAGTTCATACAAAAAAACGGGCGCCTGGGCTCATGTTGAAAAAGCGTGTCAGGCAAATAAACTTGGCATTACCCTTTACGACAAGGTAACCCCAAATCCGACAACTGATTCCATAGATGAGGCTGCCGCTTTGGGTAAGACCAATGGAGCTTCTGCCGTAATCTGTATAGGAGGAGGCAGTCCCATTGATGCTGGAAAAAGCGCGGCCGTCTTGCTCGCGAACCCGGGAGTCACTGCGGACGAATTATATACGGGAAAATTCATGCCCGAAAAAGCCGCCCCCATTAATGTTATAAATTTAACGCATGGAACAGGCAGCGAGGCCAACCGTTTTGCGGTCGCTTCAATTACAAAACTTAATTATAAACCGGCCATAGCTTTTGACTGCCTTTATCCTGAATATGCCATTGACGATCCAGCTCTCATGGCTTCGCTTCCGCCAGCGCAAACGCGATATGTGTCCATAGACGCAATCAACCACTCTCTGGAAGCCGCCACCTCCAAAGCCACCAATCCCCTTGCCATTGAACTTGCACAAAACTGTATTGCGCTTGTAGCCAGCTGGTTACCGGTCGCTATCGAAACCCCCAATGATTTACGCGCGCGTTACTTCCTGGCTTACGCGGCCCTGATTGCCGGCGTCAGCTTTGACAATGGTCTTTTGCATTATACCCATGCCCTTGAGCATCCTTTAAGCGCGATAAAACCAGAACTGGCGCATGGCCTGGGCCTTGCCATGATTGTTCCCGCGGTCATAGAAGAAATTTATGCTTCTGTTCCCGATGTACTCGCGGAAATTCTTCTCCCTCTTGTTCCCGGTCTTAAGGGCAAGCCCAATGAAGCCCATGCGGCGGCTACAGGACTTGAAAAATGGCTGGCATCAGTAGGCGTGCCTCAAAAGCTTACTGATGAAGGTTTTTCTGAAAAGGATATAGCCCAATTGACTGAACTTACCCGAACCACTCCCTCTCTTGCCGGGCTGCTTTCGCTTGCACCTACGGATTCCACGGATGAGATAGTGTCCAGAATTTATAAGGTATCCCTGAAACCGATGAGTTAAATCCATTTTTGCGATTGAGAAATTTAAAAGGGCACGTTGATAAAACGCGCCCTTTTTGATCTTTTAAAAGGGATGCGGCGCACTCCTTGCAGGGCTGCGTAGCCGTTAGCAGACTTGCTGGTTATGGATACGGCGTATCCCTTGCGGGTAAAAAAAGCTGTCATCCCCAAAAAACAACACATAGTTTAAACAGGACGTTAAAGTCACAATGCCCCTGGCGGATTAATGGGAAACGACCATATCAGCGTAGGGCTTGCCCAAGGACAAAAACAGTTCCATTTGGAGCATTTGGGAAACTCTTTTTCCCATATATTAAAGCTGTTTCCTCTACTATAAAAGCGGGCCATGAGCCAAAAGAAACATGAAGGGCATGCAAAAGCGCCAGAGCAGTGGGAGTGAGCAATTCTCCAGAATCCAGCGCGCCTTCAAACGGACGAACAGGAAACCCTTCAAGCAGTTTTAAGGCGGCAGGGGCGGGAACAGGAAGAACGCCATGAGCGCAGTTAACGCTTCCATCCGCTACGGGCAGGGGAGAAGCGCTTAATAAGGGGAAGCCAAGCCGGCAGTAGAGTTCGCACACGCCAAAAATATCCAGAATACTGTCAAGCGCCCCTACTTCATGAAAATGTACTTCCTCAATGCTTCGATTATGCACTTCAGCTTCGCATTTGGCCAAAAGTTCAAAAGCTTCCAGTCCCAGATTTTTCGCTTCCGGAGAGAGTCTGGATGCTTCAGCTATTTTCCTTATATCTGTCAGATTACGATGCTCATGGCTAATGGCGAGATTCAGGTTTAAACTCCAGCCATTGATGCCGGCCCGCTCAACAAGATTAAGCTGGGCGCAATCTGCAAGCTGGGGCATTATACCGGTACATAATTCGCTTATCCACAGACGGGCTTCTTCGCTACCCGGCTCAATGCCAGATTCTTTAAGTAGCAAAACGGCGAGACCGCTAAAAAGAATATCTCCGGAAAGACCACTATGGCTTCTGATTGTTACAACCTTATAGTCTCTCGCGAAAAGTTTTGGTTCTTCATAAGTTAAAGATAAATTTCTGGCCTCGCTTTTCAAATCATGAGTATGCTGATGATTTTCTTCCTCCTCATGCGGAATAAGCCCATGAAATTTTTCCGTATGAAATGATTGCGAATGCTTGTCATTTTTTGTCTCATTCATAACATATTCACCACCCTTGCGGCAGCGCAAGCCGCCCCATATCCGTTATCTATATTTAATACCGCTATCCCCTGTGCGCAGCTTGCGAGCATGGCGTCAAGCGCGGTCCGTCCGCCATCACATACTCCATATCCTACAGAAGTTGGAACCGCGAATACAGGCTTTGAGGTAAGTCCTCCAAGCACACTTGCCAGCGCGCCTTCCATGCCCGCTATGACAATGAGAACCGCATGGTTATTAATTCTGGGAAGTTGCTCTGTAAGACGCCAGAGCCCGCTGACTCCGCAATCTTCATATAGGGAAAAAGGAATACCCAGATATTCCAGAGTACGCGCCGCCTCCATGGCAACCTGGGCGTCTGCTGATCCCGCTGAAATGATTCCTGCCCCCGATCCTCCTTTTTCAGGAAGGGTGGTCACAAATGCCGTCCCTGAAACAGGATCATAATTATACGCCTTGCGGACTTCTTCAGGCATACGTTCATATTTATCAGGCCATAAGCGGGTAAATAAAATGGGCGGATCGCCGCTGATGAAGGAAAGCATAAGCTTTTGTAAAACATCCGGAGGTTTTCTTTCACAAAAAACCGCTTCCGGCAATCCGGTTCTGGCGGCTCGCCCATAATCAAACAGGACATGCTCAATTTCTGGCTTATTCATATCTGAAAATTTACATGGGCTTTATACCGTAAACAAGCAAAAAATCATGCTCAATCTTGCCTGTTTATACAATATTTTTCCCGGTCAAAATTTAAAAGCGAT
>CAYNKM010000008.1:0-17386 GCA_964397795.1 uncultured Desulfovibrio sp.
CCTGCATCCCTTAAGCTTGCCTCTTTCTTCCCTGCACGGACTTTCTGTCAAAGACGTCAGACGCCGGGGCAAGCTTCTGGTTTTTGATCTCGATTCGGGTCCGGAAAATTCAAGCCCCGAAACTGTGCCTGAATATCTGATTGTTCATTTACGCATGACCGGCAGATTGCTTACCCAGGAGGCCAATGCGGAACTTGGCAAACACACCCGCTGTGTATGGAATATGCTAAAACCTTATGGGACTCCATTTCAGCTTTTTTTTGACGATACCCGAACTTTTGGCAAAGTGTTTGCGGCCAACCAGGAAGCGTTGAATAAATTGGACTTCTGGCGGAATTTGGGACCAGAGCCCCTGACTATTGACCCGCAAGATTTCCTGTCCAGACTTCAGGGAACAAGAGCGATAAAATCCAGTTTGCTTGATCAGTCGGTAATTGCCGGAATAGGCAATATTTATGCTGATGAATCCTTATTCAGGGCAGGCATAGATCCTGCGAGGGCCGCCAACTCCCTGAATGAGGCGGACTCCCTGCGGCTGCTTTCCGCCATACAGGAAATTTTGAATCTTGCTATTGAAAATAAGGGAAGCTCAATCCGTGACTACCGCGATGCGGATGGAAACGAGGGAAATTTCCAGAATAATTTTTTCGTTTATGGTCGGGGCGATCAACCTTGCCTGAAATGCGGGACACAACTGCAAAAGCGCAGGATTAACGGTAGGGCAACTGTATATTGTCCTCTTTGTCAAAAATAAGAAAACTCCATATTTTCTGAAATATATTGTCTTTTTTGCCATCAATGGCCAGAGTTGAGACATTCATCCCGTTCTTTTCTTCAAAACTAATTTTTATTTTTCCATGATTTCCGGTGTCCAGAAGCGGGATTTTCATTTCCGCCAAAAACTTTTTCAGCTTTTTTCCCGGATATCCCCAGCGATTCTGATAACCGCAGCCTGCGAGAACCAGGTCAGGATTTACTTTCCGGTAGAAGTCCTTGACCAGACTTCTATCTGATCCATGGTGGGGGGCGATTATAACCCTTGCGGAAAGAGGCTGGTCGCTTTTTAATATATGTTCAAGTGTTTCTTTTTCCGCGTCCCCTGTAAAAAGGACCAAACCCTCGTTATTTTTGGAAAGACGCATCACCAGGGAAGCGCGATTTCCTTTCCAGTACGGATCCGGTTCTCTCAAGTCGGAAGATATGGCCGGAGGATGGAGGATCTCCAGCTTAAGATCATTACCATCCAGATAAATTATATCGCCGGCAAAAAGGGGATGGGAATTTAACCTGTCGATTAATTGTTGCCATTTCTGCTCTATTCCTTTTCCAGCCTCATGACCATTATGAAACAGTAAACCGGTTTTAAAGCTTTCCAGAAGATAAAAAAGTCCGCCCAGATGATCCATATCGGGATGACTGTTAAAAACGGCGTCAACACGGGGCGCCGAGCCTGATGTGATGGCCGGAACCAGAATGTTTTTTCCAGGATCAAAATGGCTGTAAGCGTTTCCTCCTCCGTCATATACCAGATTCAGCCCTCCTGTTTTCAGCAATACCGACAATCCCTGGCCAACGTCCAAAACTTCAATATCAAGTCTTTGCCGTAGGGAATTATATAATCTTGACGTAGGCGGTATAAGCATAAGCGCGATGGCGAAAAGCAGAAAATAGGAGCTTTTTTTCCGCGATATCGGACTGGTTTTTCCGGCAAAAAGCCAGGCCAGGCATACCGCCAGAATTGCAAGAATTATGAAGTAAAGCCAATGCGGACGTAAAAAGGCATGATTATCCAGAAGTTGCCAGGAACGCAGTTTTTCCAGGAAAAGCAGAAGCCACTCGCAGGGAAGAGCCGCAAGCTGGGCAATGGAAGAAGCCAGGGAAAAGAAGAAATTACCGGGAAAAAGGGAAAGTATGAGAGAAAGAAAAGCCAGAGGCAGAACGAATATGCCAAGGACGGGCAGCCAGAGAAGATTGATTGGGAAATAAAAACCGGCGTTGGAGAAATAGAGCAAATTTTGCGGCAACAGGAATATCTGGATAAGCAGAGAAATGAGAAGTATTCCGCAGGCGCCGCGAAAAATTCTGTTTAAAAATGGGGAGGAAATTTTGGGCAAGAGGGAATTAATATGAGCAAGGGCTGGCGCATACAGGGCGATTACAAGAACGCATAAAATTGACAGCTGAAAACCGAGATCAAAAATGATAAGCGGATTTATTATGGTAAATAACAGGACTGTGCCATATACGAGATCCATACCAGTAAAGGCATGACCTCTCAATATATACAAAGCCAGGAGAAGAATCATGGCGGCTGCTCTTAAAAGCGAGGGAGGGGCGTTTCCAATCCATAGATAAAGAAGGGCCAGGGGGAGGGATAGCAAAACAGCAAGGCCTGGGCGGGGTATCAGGTTATAAGATCCAGGTCTCCATTTGGTGATACAAAAAATAATTAGCAGGGCCATAAGCGCTGCTGTTCCCAGATGCTGACCTGAAAGGGCAAGACTGTGGGCTATGGAGGCTCGCGCGAAGTTGTCTCCTGTTTCATATGAGAGAAGACGTCTGTCCCCGAAGCAGAGGGCGACAAGAATGGCGCGGGATTGAATCAGGGGAGATTGCCATGTTTTTTTATCCAGAGGCTGACTCTGCCTGAAGCCCAGCAGGTTTAAAAATTTCTTTCTCAATTTTTCCCGCAGGGAATCCAGATATGACCCGCCTTGACCAATGTGAAAGTAGTCGGATTTTTTATTGCTGTAGGCTTGCCATAAATATCCCCTGATTTTGCCTGAAGGATTCAGGAGATCTTCGGCAGTGTTTATATTGTGGCGTATTTTTTTGACTGTACCCTTAAAACATGCTTCCTGCCCTCGCAAGGGAGAAAAAAATGGATCGTCATCTTCTCTTGTCAGGGAACATGACATGGGCAATGAGTCTTCTGGACTGGAGTTTGCCGGATGGAGCGTCTCGAGAACAAGCCGGACCCGCCTGTCGGCAAGACCCTGAACTTGAGTTATTGTCCCGCAAAATGTTCCTTTGTACGGGCCGCCATTTTCGGCCCAGACGGGTAAAATATCCTTATTCTTTTCAATAGATTGTAATTTATGGCTGATAAAAATTGAGGAGAATGTAAAAAGAAGCAGGGCTATTGAAAGGGAAGAGATTTTCCAAAGTTTTTTGCGGGACAGGATGAGCAGGACAAGGAAAAGCAGTGAGGGAAGAGGCCAGATTGAAAAAAAAGAGCCGCAAAGAAAAGCCAGCAGATAACTTTGCCAGATTAATGGCGTTGGCAGCGTCAGGAAGGATGCCCGGGATTTCACCTGATTAATCTTTCCGGATAGTAAGCATCTTTATAGTTCTCTTGCCAAATCCCTTTCAATTGCCCTGCGTTTCAGGTCTTCGCGGTGATCGTGCATTTTTTTGCCTTTGCCCAGGGCAATTTCAACCTTGATTCTTCGGTTTTTAAAATAAAGACGGACTGGAATGACAGAAAATCCTTTTTGCTCCCTCAAGGCGGACAGGCGATGTATTTCCTTGGAATGCAAAAGCAGACGGCGTGAGCGATCCGGATCCTGGGGAACATAGCCCGCGTTGGCATATGGGGCTATATGCAGGGAATGAAGCCATGCTTCATTGTTTTTAAAATCAACATAGCTGTCTATAAAATTGACCTTGCCGGCGCGAATGCTTTTAACTTCCGGTCCTGTAAGCTCTATTCCGGCTTCCATAAAATCGGACAGATCATAAAGATGTCGCGCTTTTTTATTTACCGCTATTGAGGCAGGCGCCAGTTTTTTGCTCATGGTTATCACTGCCGGGAATAAATGTGTTATGAAATGAGAGTTCAGGTCCCATCGCTGACTGCAAGGCTTCATGCAGCCTGGAGCGGGTTTTTAATACATTCTGTTCATTCAGAGCCGTCCTGACCAGTTCGGCGCAATCAGACGCTTTTAACTGGCGAAGCATGTGCTTGAGTCCGGGCACAAAGCGGGGAGACGCGGATAGTTTGTCAACACCCATCCCCACGAGAAGGGCGACCATAAAAGGGTCTGAAGCAAGTTCGCCACATACGGAAACAGGTTTTCCAAATTGATGCCCGGTTTCAACAATCCTTTTGAGAGAGCGGAGAAACGCGGGATGCAATGGTTCATGCAGGTAGGCGACATGTCTGTTATTGCGGTCAATCGCCATAAGATAATGGATCAGATCGTTGGTCCCGATACTCAAAAAGTCGCATAGTCCCGCAAGCGCGTCACATATCATCATTGCGGCCGGTGTTTCAACCATTACTCCCAGGGGTATCTTTTCAGAATAGAGCAGGGCATCCCTGCGCAGATCGGCCTTGACATCCTCAATTAGCGCCAGGGTATCATCTATTTCCCTTATGCTGGAAACCATGGGCAGCATAATTGCCATGTTTGCATTATATCCCGCCCTGTAAAGAGCCCGAAGCTGGGTGTGGAAAATATCTTTTTGAGCAAGCGACAGGCGAATACCCCGGACGCCCAGCGCGGGGTTTGGTTCAGGATAATAATTATTCCGGACGGGTAACAGTTTGTCAGAGCCAAGGTCAAAGGTGCGGAAGATAACCTGATTGGGAGAGGCATGATTCAAAACGGCAGAATATTCCTGAAACAATTTTTCCTCATCAGGCAATTGTGGGCCAAGATAGGCATATTCAGTTCTATAGAGGCCTATTCCTTCTGCTCCGGATTTATCAAGACTTGGCAATTCAGAGGGATTTTCCAGATTTGCGCAAACGCTTACCGAATAGGCATCCCTTGTCAGGGCAGGCAGATTTGCCGCGCTTGTGGCTGTTTTTTCGTAGGAAAGATAATTTTTCCTGACAGAAGAATAGAATTCAAGATCCTTCTCGCCAGGATCAAGGAGAATAAGGCCGGAAAGACCGTCGATAATTGCCTTTTCTCCTGTCTTTGCCTCTTTTAAAATATCGGTTACGCCAATAACCGCGGGAATTTTCAGTCCTCTTGCAAGAATTGCGGAATGTGAGGTTGATCCTCCTTCCACAGTAATCAATCCGTCTATGCCTTCCAGTTTTAATTGAAGCACATCGGCGGGCGAGAGTTCGCGGGCGGCCAGGATGCCGGTTCTTTTTTCACCAGACGGATTTTTAATGCCTTCAAGATAATCGCCAATGGATTTGCCAATCAGTCGAATATCTTGTGCCCGATCATATAAATACGGGTCGGAAAAGCCCTGAAAAAGGGAACAGAGTTCATCAACGGTTTCGGACAAGGCCCAAGAGGCGCAAATGCGTCTGGTTCTGATCCTGGAGCGCGCTCCCTCGAGAAGCCGTGAGTCATGCGCAAGCTCACTTTGTGCGGAGATGATTTCCCTGTATTCAGAAAGATTTTCCGGAATATCAAGCATGGTTTTTTGCAGGCATAAACATACATTGGCGCTTGCCTGATCCAGAGCCAGTATTTCTGATTCCACTTCTCCTTCTGAAATCTGGCGTTTTTCCATAAGACGCGTATCCCGCATCAATAAAAGATTGGCGATCGCTATGCCAGGCGATACTGGAATACCCTTCAGGATTACCCGCGCCATTATTCTTTTTCACCCGTAAGTATGGGAACGAGAGCTTCCAGGGCCTTTAAGGCGTCTGAGCCGCGCGCTATGAGGGTAAGGTTGGCATCGCGTTCCGGGGCCAGCGTAAGGATATCAAGCATGCTTTTGGCGTCAGCCTCGCCTGTTTCCCCAATCAGGATTATATCCGAAGTAAAGCCCCTGGCAGTCTGGGCAAGTTTTGCGGCCGGGCGGGAATGAAGGGAATAAGGCAGCTTAAGCCTGAAATTCACAGCCATGCCGCGTTCCGTTTCTTTATATTCCATTTTATTCCTGTCTGATATGGAGAAGTCCAACTCTATGAAAATTTCACAAAATTGAAAGACTTATAACATGAATTTTTCTGGAGGTTAAGTAAAAGAAGGGAAATACCGCTATTATTTTTCGTCTTTTGCCTCTTCGCTGCTGACGGGGCGGTTTTGCAGATTCAATTCATATAACTCCTTGGCTGTCCAGCCTGGACACAGGCGGCTGGCCTCCATTGCCGCCTTGCGGGGCTTAAACCCCTCGCCTATGAAACCCCGCAATATTTCCATGGCCTCCTCTGATGGAATGCGCCGGTTTTTTTCGGGAGGACCGATAATTACTGTAATTTCTCCCAGGAGATCCCTGGCCAGTTCCGGACCGTCTTCAAGACGGCCAGTTATAAACTCCTCATAGGTTTTTGTTAATTCCCGGCAAATGGCGATTTCGCGCGGACCAAGAATGTCATGGGCAAGAGAAAGGCTTGCGACCAGACGATCCTTGCGTTCAAAGAAAATAAGAGATCCTGGCGTTGATGCGTAAGCGGTAAACAATTCTTTTTGGGCGCCGGCCGTTCTTGGCAAAAAACCAAGAAAAGTAAAAGGAAGGGGAGGTATGCCCGCCGCCGAAAGGGCCGTTACCGGAGCAGAAGGGCCGGGAACGGGAGTGACCTTAATCCCTTTTTGCCGGCATTCCCGTACAAGCCGGTAGCCCGGGTCGGCCATAAGGGGCGTGCCCGCGTCGGAAACCAGGGCAATATTTTTGCCTTCTTCCAGCAGGGAAATAATTTCTGCCTGTCTTTCAGTTTCATTATGGTCATGAAAACTGGCCAGCTTATTTGCCTTGATACCGCATTGGGAAAGGAGGAAACCTGTCCTGCGCGTATCTTCCGCCAACACCAGCTCCGCTTCTGACAGCGCATTTCTGGCCCGGGGAGAGAGATCTTCAATATTGCCAATTGGCGTCGCAACTATCCAGAGGGGGGACATATGAAAATGCATCGGTATAATGTTGCAAGGAAAAAGAATCAGAATTGCCTGTTAAACAGATCACGTCAAAGCGGCAGGGACTGGACCAATCTCCTTCCCTGGAAAGCCAGGCGTCCGCAGCGCGGGAAAGGTTGCGTTTTTTACGGGATGATACGGCATAAGACGCGCCCCCATAAAGGCGATTGCGTCTTGTCTTTACTTCCACAAAGACAATGGAGTCTTTATCCTTGCAGATTAGGTCAATCTCAAGGTGACCATGACGCCAGTTCCGCTCAATGATGACAAAGCCTTTTTGGACCAGGTACGCGGCGGCGGTCTCTTCTCCCCTGTTACCGAGGTTCAAGCCAGGATTCATGGGCTTTCTGATTCAGGCAGCAAGGGTAATCCGCCGGATGGTCTTACCCTTTTAAAAGTCATCCTGTGCAGGGGGCAGGGTCCGAATTTTTCCAGCGCCTTTATATGTTCCCTTGTGCCATATCCCTTATGTTTCGCAAATCCGTATTCTGGCCATTTACGGGAAAGGGTAATCATCAACCTGTCGCGAAAACATTTGGCCAGGATTGAAGCCGCAGAGATGGCAGGGCGGGATTGATCTCCCCCCACGATAGCGCTCTGTTCTGGAAGATGGGGAATTTTACCCGCAAGCATGTTTTCCGGGATGATGAACAGGCCGTCTATCAGCAGGGACTCCGGATGGGTTTTAAGAACGCACACAGCTCGCGCCATAGCTTCCAGCGTAGCCTGAAGTATATTTATCCGGTCTATCCTTTTTTGCCAGCTTATGCCAATACTCCATGCCAGGGCATTGGCTTTTATGGATTTTTGCAGGTCTTCCCTTTTTTTCCTGGACAGGGTTTTTGAATCTGCCAGACCGCTTACAGGTTTTGCGGGATTCAATATTACGGCGGCCGCGACTACTGGCCCGGCCAGACAGCCGCGTCCCGCTTCATCCAGGCCGGCTGTCAGGCAGGGATTGAAACCTATCCTTGTCCGCTTAAGCGGATTTGGCGTTTCCATACTGGTTACGGGGTTTAATACGGGCCGCCTTGCCCTTGAGCTCGCGCAGATAATAAAGGCGGCTGCGGCGAACCTTGCCCTGGGTGACCACTTCAATATGGTCAATAAACGGAGAATTCAGGGGAAAAATGCGTTCTACGCCCACACCATCGGAAATTTTACGTACGGTGAAGCTTCCGTTGGTCGTCCCTTTTTTTACCCTTATGACATTGCCCTGAAAGACCTGGATTCTTTCTTTCTCGCCTTCAACTATCCTCAAGTGAACTTTTACATTATCGCCGGGACGGAATTTGGGAATATCCATACGCATATTTTCGCGTTCTATCTTTTTTATCACATCCATTTTGTTTTTCCTCCATTCATATTTTAAGTAAAATCGTAATTATCAATAAAAATCGCCCAGAATTCGATCCGCGATTATTGCCGCCGCAGCCCGTACGGATAAATGATTTTCATCCAGAAAGCGCAGGGGACGAAGAATGTCAAAATTAAAAGCCAGACTTTTTAAATCAAGACCCCGCGCGGTACCCAGCAGAATGATAGCCGGATAATTCTGGCAAATACGGCGCACATCTTCCGGAGTCAGTATTTGTTTCCTGTCAGGCCAGGACGCGGATGAAACAATAAAAATAGGCCTGAGGCCGTAATAGGCAGTGGCCTTTTCTTCGAGTTCGGCAAAACTTTGAACAGGAAAGACCTGTGACAGGGCTTTTTTTCTGTCCTGATTCGTTTGTGGGTTATCCAGATTATTCCAATGTCTTAATATATTATCAAGAATTTCTCTCTGTTCTTTCAGTGAAAGAAGTATAAAAAACGGACACATGCCATAGCTATGGGAAATACGGCCAATATCATGTACGTCAAGATTTGTCAAAGAGGATGAGCCAATTCGGCCCTGCTCCAGGTGCACGGGAAAATGGCAGAGGCAAAAAGAGAGATTTCTGCCAGGGCGCAGACGGGGAACAAGCTTAAGATGGGCGGCGTCATTTTGATCGAGGGAGGAGGACTTCAGTAAATCAGGGTTAATTTTAAGCGTTTTTTCAAGAGAAGCGTGGCGTCGCCATTGGGCAATCCTGGCGTGATTGCCTTCGAGGAGAATTTTGGGAACTTCCTCACCCCTGTAATTTTCCGGCCTGGTATATTGGGGATATTCCAGCAGAGAGTTTTGAAAGGATTCATCGGCGCTTGATTCATCCTTGCCAAGAAAGCCAGGCAGAAAGCGGCAGACTGCTTCAATGATGGCGAGCGCGGCTGTTTCGCCGCCGTTGAGAACAGCCTGAAATACGGATATTTCCTCAAGCGGATAGAAGCGGGAGAGTCTGGCGTCAATTCCTTCATAACGGCCGCAAATGACAGTTATATCACCGCAGGTGGCCAGTTCTTTTGCCATGGTGGCGGTAAACATCCTGCCAGATGGACTGGTTTGCAAAATCTTTCCTGTCCGGGCAAGCGAAGACAGGGCGAGGATAAGCGGTTCAAGCTGCATAAGCATGCCCGGGCCGCCGCCAAAAGGTTTGTCATCAACATTACGGTGAGGGCGGGTGCTGAAATCCCTTGGATTTATAAAGGTAAAATTGACAATCTTATTTTCCCTGGCGCGTCCCATCAGACTGACTTGAAGAGGGCTGGAGAAAAATTCGGGGAAAAGGGTTATAATATTAAAATTAAGCATGCGAATGGGAAAAGGTTTCAGGCAGGACAGTCAGTCCAGGTAAAATCATGAGGAAGATTTTTGTTACAGACAAAACCGATTATATGATCCCCGCTTTTCAGTGCCTTAAAAAAAACATTTATATTTTTAAAATAAAGGGGTGTTATGGTATTCATTACAAGATTGTCTGGCAGGGAGTCGGACAACTTAAAAGGCGATGAAGCGGACAATTTAAGGAAACATTCATAAAGAATCCACAGCAGGGTAAGCTGTTCCGGATTTGGATCTGTGGGGCTTTCGCGAAGCTGGGGAAATATTTTCCGCAAAAATGGCGACATGGCCATATCCACACGCTTTTGGACTTTTTCAGCGTCAATAGTCAGGCAATCCGTATTGGTCAGTTCCGGGCAGTTTATTATAAAGACAGCATCAGAGGTATAGGAAAAAACGCACGGAGAGAGGGAACCCACATAAAATGAGTATCCATTCCTGTTTCTGTCAAGTTTATCGCGCCATCCCGCCTGATTTATCGCGACAAGATAAGCGAGGAGTCTGGCAAAACGGGCTTTGGCTGCATTTGGGGATGCGCCAAAAGAGTTAATGTGGGAGAGCATGCCGGGCAAGAGCCAGGGAGATATAATATCTTCCAGTCTCTTGCTCCGGAGTGAAATTTCAGGGTCGGATAATTTGGGAAGCAAAAGTCCCAGTATGTGGATCAAAAGTGCAAGCCGGCCAGATTAAGAAGATATTTAAGCCAGGCTGGCTGGCCCCATAGGACACAATAAAGCCAGAAAGCTCCACAACAGGCAAGGACAAGGAGAAAGATAATTAATTTAATCCTGGCGCGGCGTTTTTTGGAGCGCAGAATTTCTGGCAGGGTATAAGGATCATTGAAATCTCTTATTGAATTGGGAGGCAGTTTGCCCACCTGGGTAAGGGACGCGCCCATGAGCAGATTGATTGGGGCTCCCTTGTTTACCGCCCAGCCGGAAGCGTCGAGCAGCGGACCAAGACTGCGCTGGCGCAATTTGAACCAGGCAATCAGGACGGACGGGCCTGAAATGCAGATAAAGATTACAATGAGGGCGACCGGCCACCACCAGCCCAGGGAGGCGACAGATTTGGCAATATAGGCAAAAGCCGCGCTTAATACGGAGACCGCGACAGAAAGGGCTGCAAAAATACCGGCGTTTTTGGCAAAATCAAAGCCTTCCTTGGGAGCGGGGGGAGCTGGAGGAGCGGCTTTTCCTGCCGCGGACGAGGTCAGGGTAGTCGCGGCGTTGGTGGTCATTTCGGTGACCTGCTGTTCTTTGGAGGCCACGAACTTCTGGATCTGCTCGCTTATCATATTTGAGATGCGTATATATGGAGCCCAGGCCGCTTCCTTGAGACTGATGGGATTATGAACAATCTGGAGAATTTTTGTATCCCATTCATTTCCGTTATTATCTATAAAAAGGCCATGTCTGCCATCAATAAGATCCGCAAGAGTTCCAGCAGTGAGGGCGGCGGCAATTTTTGTGGTATATTGAACGCCTGCCTCATCCTGGCGGTTACATTCGCAATAAATCAGGCACAGATGGCTTGAGGCGGAAAGTTTGGAGTGATTTTCCACATCTTCGACGGGAACGCACAGTCTGCAGGAACGGCTGTCCAGATAGAGGATGCCGGTCTGGAAAATGGCCTTTTTATCCTTTTCGTAAAAATCGAGGAAGGACAGGAAATTGCGCAGGAAGGTATTTAAATTTCCCTTGTAGAGCATAAGCTTGCGCAAGTCTTCAAAAGCGGTAAGCTTTGGCGCCTCCAGATCCTTTTTGACCAGTTCCTTAAATTCTTCCTGAACCTTGCTGTCCAGCATGGTTTTGATCTGATCATCCGTCAGCGCGGCGATGGCTTCGTCTGGAGCGAGGGGAAGAAATGCGCGCTTGAGCGGATCATTTGCCGGAGCGAGCGCAAGGGGAGGACAATCTGGAAAAGATACCTGATCGGCGTCAGGGTCTGGCGCTGGCCAGCCTGGTTTTTTGGCCAGAATTGCGGCATATTCGGCAAATTCCTTTTTTATTTTTTCCCAGGTCTTTTCATCCAGGCTTTTGAGATCTCCACCGGCCAGAGGCGCGACCAGGGAGCAAAATTCCTGAACATCCCTGGTCCAGGCGGGGTTGAGGCCTTTCTGAATATCGAGAATGCCGTCCGTATTTACCTGCGCAAGAGGCAGTTCCAGCAATGTGGAAGGATTTATCAGATCAAAAGGAGAGCTTGCCGCCTGGCTGGTTTCTTCATTTTTGCCAGAATGGGTAATTTTATCCAGGGTTTCAGGAGAAAAAGCTGCAAGATTGCAGCGGCTGAAAAAGTCGTCAAATTTGGGAGAAAGTTTTTCAAGCAGAGTCCAGGCCAGGGACGTATTCTGGCCCAGGGGAAGGTGCGTGGATTTAAGGGAATTGCGCCACTCCAGGACAGAAGAAAGGCGGGCGTCGAGTTCTTTCTGCAGGTCTTCGGTCAGGCCTGGCTTGCCGGACGCGTCCTTTGCCGCCCCTATTATGGAAAGGGCCGTCGTAATGTAATTTCTGACATTGTCAAGACTGTCACTGCTTGCGGCCGGGGCCGAAGCGGGAGGAACGACTCCATCGCCATTGAAAGGATAGCCGGAAGCTTCAGTTATGATGGCTTCAACTTCAGGAAGGGAAAGAATATCGTCCTGGCCCTTGCCCTGCTGTTCAAGGGCAAGCTTTATCGCCTTGCGAAGATCCTGGCCTGAAGGGGTATCTTCTCTTAAGTCGCTTAAGGCAAGTTCCGAGGAGTTTTCATTAAGGCAGGAAGGTTTGACCAGCTGTTGGCACACCCAATCGACCGCTTCTGTAACTTCCTGCGCCCTTACCCGTCCGTTCTTGTCCTTGTCAAGCAATGCGAGCGTGGCCTGGCTAAATTCCAGACCTTCTATGGGACAACTCAAGGCCATCCACAATTTGGGATCCAGCTTGTCCAGATTCCGCCATTCTTCGTCATTTTGGAGAACCACCTGGTCAAGACCGCCCATGCGCTGGAAGGTAAACACAGGCGGGTTTTCACTTTGGGGCGTTTTATTTAAATCAGTCATGCCGGCTCCTAAAAAATTTTTTATGTTATTATGTTAAGGGTACGTTTTTACCGTATTTCTCATAAAAGAGCTTTTCAGATTCGGAATCACCGATAAGGTAAATCTCCTCACCCTCCTGAAAAACGTGACTTGGTTCCGGATTCGCTTCAAGTGAGCCATCTTTTTCCCGAATCGCCACCACGCTGCAATGAGTCGCGCTGCGGATTCCGCTTCCCAGGAGATGTTTACCCGCAAGACTCTTGCCAATCACGGTTCTGAAAATGTTCAGACCTTCATTAATCATCAAGACCTTTCCGGGTGAAAGCAGATTAATTATGCTGCTCGAAACCATAGAGGCAAGCGAAAGAACCAGATCCGCCCCCGCAGCGTGAAGAATGCCCACGTTCCTGTCAAGCGTCGCCCTGCTTATAATCTGGATATTCTCCCGCAAGCGGCGACAATAAAGCGTCAAATAAATATTTGTGTCGTCATCATGGGTAGTGATAATAACTGAAGGAGCTGACTCAATTCCCGCCTTTGTCAGAACTTCCCGGTCCGCGGCGTCTCCCACCACCTGATGATTGCGGAGAAAACCGCCTTTGGCGATCTTGTCAACAATACAGAAATTCCTGCCGCTTCTTTCCAACTGCTTGGCGGCGACTGTGCCCACTCTGCCCGCACCGATTATCAGGATGGGGGCTTCGGGATTTTCCGGAGGAGGCGTGGTCGCACCATGACCCAGATAGTTGTTGGCGGACTGGATTTGATGCATATCTCCGGCAATAACCATGACCATGGTAGGAGTAAACACGGTTTTGGCCTGGGGCAGCACAAAGCTGCCCCTTTCCCAGAGTCCTACCACGTTTGCGCCCGTCTCCTCCCTCAATTTGCTTTCCTCAAGGGTCTTGTCCACAAGGGAAGTACGCATGACCGGACCTTCCGCGATAACCAACTCCTTGAAGCGGCTGACTATGCTGAAGCGCATATTGATGTTGAGCACCCTCCTCGCGAGGGCTTCGCCCAAAAGCTTGTGAAACTGGAAAATTCGGGAACTGCCCGCCAGACGCAATATGTCAAGGGCGTCGTCGCTCTGGGCGGAAGCGACAATATCCACGCTGGGCGCGACATCTCTTGCTGTAAATATAATATTTGTATTGCGCACTTCGCTTTCCAGCGCCACAAGCATGGCGGCTTCTTTCAGGCGAAGATTTATATAGGTCTGGGGCGAGTCATGCTGGCCCACTATCGCCGTGTATCCCTGATCAAGCAGGTCAAGCGTCCTTGCCGTATCAGTGCACAGGATTACGCATCTTGCGCCGTAATTGGTCAGTTCATCTACCAGATTCAACGCTATGGGGCTTGTGCTGACAATAATCACATGCCCCTTTTCTGTCGCCGGTATTGAACGGGGAGTTCTTTCCTTCTCCTGGGCCTTGATCCAGGGCTGGTACAGAAACTGGATAAAGGCAAAAGGAAAAATTATTATAATCAGAAATACGCCGCTTATCAGCACGATCATTGTAAAGATTTTGCCCAAATCGGATGTAAAGGTAATATCTCCAAATCCGAGAGTGGACATTACAGTGAGCGTCCAGTATATGCCGGAAAACCAGGAATAATGCTGTCCTTCCTGAAGCATGATGACATGGAACAGGACTGAAAAAATGCACATCAGTCCTATCACCAGAAGGCATAGGCGTAAAAGAAGGATCAGATTGCGGCGCACGCTGCGCTGATGCAAAAAGAATGTGATTTGTTCCGGTATTAATTTCATATTTGTATATTAATATGGTTGGTAGAAATTAATCCTAGCTTAAAGTCCTCATGCTTGCAAATATTGAAAGATATTGAAATAAAGGTTATAAAAACAGTACGGGAAATTCTGGATAAACTTTTATTATTTAAAAAAGGCGTTGCGATATGGCTAATGAGCCAGATAAAATAATTTATTCAATGATCAGGGTATCCAAAAAGCACGGACAGAAAGAGGTTCTGAAAGATATATCCCTGTCATATTTTTATGGCGCGAAAATTGGGGTACTCGGTCTTAATGGAGCTGGAAAAACCTCGCTTCTTAAAATTCTGGCCGGCGTTGATTCCTCCTTTGACGGGAAAACAGTTCTGGCGCCCGGCTATACCGTAGGTTATCTTGAGCAGGAACCCCTGAAGGGAGAAACCCGCACGGTAAGGGAAATAGTGGAGGAAGGTCTTAAGGATCAGTTCGCGATAGTTAGGGAATATGAAGATATAAATTCCCGTTTTGCCGAACCGATGAGTGACGAGGAAATGCAGAACCTTATCGACAGGCAGGCGGACATCCAGGAAAAAATGGATGCCCAAAACCTGTGGGATCTGGAGTCCCGCCTGGAAATGGCAATGGATGCCCTGCGCTGTCCTCCCCCGGAAATGACAGTGGATAAAATTTCTGGTGGAGAAAAAAGACGGGTGGCCCTATGCCGTTTGCTTCTGCAAAATCCGGATATCCTCCTTCTTGACGAACCCACCAATCACCTTGACGCCGAATCCGTGGCCTGGCTTGAACGCTATCTCTCCACCTTTCCAGGCACTGTTATCGCCGTAACACATGACAGATATTTTCTGGATAATGTGGCAGGATGGATTCTGGAACTGGATCGCGGTCGCGGAATTCCCTGGAAAGGCAATTACTCTTCCTGGCTTGAGCAAAAACAGAAGAGAATGGCCAATGAAGACAAGGCCGAGGCTGAACGGCAAAAAACCCTGGCACGGGAGCTGGAATGGATTCGCATGTCCCCAAAGGGAAGACATACCAAAGCCAGGGCGAGAATCAACGCCTATGAAGCCATGCTCTCCCATGAGAGTGAAAAAAGGGCTCCCGATCTCCAGATCTATATTCCCCCCGGTCCACGTCTCGGCAAGACCGTCATTGAATTTGACCAGCTTGCGCGCAGCGCGGGAGACAGGATTTTGATGGAAAACGTATCAGCCATAATTCCGCCTGGCGCGATTGTGGGGATAATCGGCCCAAATGGCGCGGGCAAGACAACTCTTTTCCGCATGCTGACAGGAAGTGAAAAACCGGATTCAGGCGGATTAAAAATTGGCGATACTGTGCAGTTTGCCTATGTGGATCAAAACAGGGAATCCCTGGCGCCCGGAAAGACAGTCTATGAACTGATAAGCGATGGCAAGGATTTTATAAAGCTGGGAAACAGGGAGATCAATTCCAGGGCATATTGCGCCCGCTTCAATTTTCATGGCGCGGATCAGCAAAAAAAGGTGGATGTTCTTTCGGGTGGCGAACGCAACCGGCTTCATCTGGCCATGATGCTTAAATCTGGCGCGAATGTGCTTTTGCTTGACGAGCCAACAAATGACCTTGACGTCAATACCATGCGGGCGCTGGAAGACGCCCTGGACAATTACGCGGGCTGCGTTTTGACCATCAGCCATGATCGCTGGTTCCTGGACAGGGTCGCGACTCACATAATGGCCTTTGAAGATGACGGGAAAGTCACGTTTTTTGAAGGCAATTTTCAGGAATACGAGGCCGAACGAAGAAAACGGCTGGGAAAGGAGGCAGAAACGCCGCACAGGCCGAAATTCCGCAAACTTACACGGTAGAATTTGCCTTTTCTGCTTTTAAAGGAAGAATAAAAATTAATATCCTGCATGTTCGGGGGAATGAATGAAAAAACGAATGAAGAAAATTTCAGTTGGCCGATTTCTGCTGTTCCTGATTTTCTGTTCAGGCTGTTTTCAATTTCCTTGTATTCCCTGGGCGGCCATCCTCCAGTCACAGGAAAATGAACATTTAAAAAACATGGTTTCTTTGGAAAGCGTTTTTACGCCCCCGTTGAAAGCTCTTATTTCTCCGCATGAAGCGCGTTTGGAAAATAGGCAGGAAGTCGTAATTGAAACTATAAACGGCATTAGATTCATTTCCTTCGTCTTGCCGGCCAACGCCTCCAATCTTCAACTCCGGATTCCCGGCAGGACGATTTCCCGATGGATTTCAGAACCAGTTATCCTTAAGGCTTCAAGCCGGCATTCAACAGCCCGCGCCGCGCTTGAAACTGAACATATTAATCTCTCGGCCCAGCTGGCAACACTGAAGGCGCGAATAGACGTATGGAAAATGCAGACGCCCACATCAGGCTCGCAGGATTTGTCGCAGAGACAGAACCTTATGGAACAGGCCATGCCCGGCCTTGTGCAGTCCATGGAAAATTTGCAGAACAGGCTAAAGATTATTGATGAAGAGATTAATCTGATGCCCGAGCCTGGAAGAATCGGAAAAAAAATCACGGCTTATCTTGAAGGCGATAGCCCAGCGGATCACAATACGACTGTGGAATACAGTTACAATATTCCCTCGTGCGGCTGGAATGCCGTATATGAATTCAATGCCCATCCCGATGGAGCAAAAGGGGATATAGTTGACGTGCGTCTTTTGGCTGAAGTCTGGCAATATACCGGAATGGACTGGACCGGCACTGAAATCACCCTGGCGACACGGGGAAGCGGACCGCGCGAGCCTTATCCTCTGCCTCAATGGGTTATTGGCCAGAAACCCAAACCCCAACCTCGCGCCGCTGTATTGGCAAACAAGGCCAAAGGCGCCACAGATGAAGTGGCCTCTGTCACCACTCTGGATATGGCGCCGCCGCCCATGGCTCATGTGAGCGAAAATGTGGACTCCCTGTACGCATCCTGGCTTCTTTCCGTAAAAGGCCTGCCGGAAGGGAAAAGCCGGCTTGAGATCCTTTCAGACGCCTGGCAGGCCCCCCTGCAGTGGCTTGCCCGGCCAGTTGTCGGCGATAACCGCGTATGGCTTTATGCCAAATATAC
>CAYNKM010000008.1:17396-17919 GCA_964397795.1 uncultured Desulfovibrio sp.
AATATACCCTTCCTCCCCATCAGGGCTGGCCGGACGGTACAGCCCAGTATAGCGTGGATAACCAGAACGTGGGTGACGGTTATTTCAGGCCGACCGGTGGAGAGGCGACCCTTTATTTTGGCGCGGATCCCCGCGTCCAGATCAAGACAACAGTGGACAGCAGTAAACAGGGCGAAACCGGAATCATAAACACAAATAAAACCTGGACATGGGCCTGGACTTACGTTCTTACAAATATGCACAATGTTCCGGTAAAAGTGAAAGTGGAGCGCCCGGCTCCGATAATTACGCAGGAAGACGTTCAGGTTAGTTATAATGACAAACCTGCCTCCATAGAGGATGCAAAAGAACATATGGTTTACTGGAATGTGGAAGTTCCCGCAAACGGCAAGTTTGAGATTGAACACAGCGTCACAGTCACGGCGCCGGTAAAACTGGAGCTTCTGCCGGATATTCCGTAGGAATCAATTATAAAATATAACAATAAAAGGCCGCGTTACCAGAATATGGCTCGTAACGCGGC
>CAYNKM010000009.1:0-16152 GCA_964397795.1 uncultured Desulfovibrio sp.
GCGTCATAAAGAGCTTATCTGGGCTCTGGCCATTGACTATCAGCTTGTATTGGTGTTGGATTCAAAAACTGAAAAAAGCATGATATTACAGTTGGGAATTGATCCGGATCCCAATCTCTTTCATATTTTTTCTCACGATGATAATTTAAATGATGAATTGTATAAATATATATCAACCTGCATCCACCCTGATGACAGGGAAGCTTTCGCTCATGCCTGTTCATTGCCTGTTTTAAAAGACGTCCTCAAAAATAATAAAATCTTTTATTTGCCATATCGCGTGCTGAACGGTAACGATGTTCTGTATTATCAGATGAAGGCTGTCCGGACTGGTACAAATAACAATGATTACAGCATTATCATTGGCCTGCAGTCCGTAAATGAGAGCACCAGGGAGGAGATGAGACAGAAGGAAGCGCTTGCCGAAGCCTTGAATCAGGCTCAAAAGGCAAATACCGCCAAAAGTATTTTTCTTTCCAACATGTCCCATGATATACGCACTCCCATGAACGCGATAATAGGTTACACCAATCTCGCCCTTGCCCAGCTTGATAACTGCTCAAACGTTCAAAATTATCTTGAAAAGATTCAGTCAAGCGGCAAGCATCTTACAAGTCTGATCAATAATATTCTCAACATGAGTTATATTGAAAGCGGCAAAATCCAGCTGGATGAAAAACCTTATAACCTGTCGGTCATATTCAAGGAATTATGGAATATTGTACACCCGGCCGCGGAAGCCAAGGATCATGAATTAAACTTTGATTTGTCCGGAATAAACAATTGGGACATATACTGCGATCGATTGCGGCTAAACCAGGTTCTTTTAAATCTCCTGGGCAATTCGGTTAAATATACACCAAATGGCGGCAAAATTTCCCTGACAGTGCGCCAATTACCCTCGGGCGATCAGGATCAGGCGGTCTATGAATTTCGCATCAAGGATAATGGCATAGGCATGAGCGAGGATTTTCTGGAGCGCATCTTTGATCCTTTTGAACGTGCCCAGACCTCGACAATCGCCGGTATTGAGGGCACCGGACTTGGCATGGCTATCACCAAAAATATTGTGGACATGATGGGCGGAGAGATTGAAGTTTTTAGCCAGCTTTCTCGGGGAACAGAATTTGTTTTAAGGGTAGCCCTAAGGACGGCTTCCTTTATCAGTCCTGAAAACCATATATCCTCATTCGGTCAGGAGGCAGAAGCGGAAGAAATTATCCCAAAGGCAAAACATACTGGCCGGATTCTGCTTACAGAAGACAACTTGATGAATCAGGAAATTGCCTGCGAATTCCTGTGTGGCGCGGGGTATGAGGTAGATATCGCCTCAAATGGCCAGGAAGCGGTCGCGGCTCTGCAAAAAACCGATCCTGGCTATTATGATGTTGTTCTTATGGATGTTCAGATGCCTGTTATGGATGGATACAGGGCGACAGAGATGATCAGGCATTTGCCAGACCCCGATATAGCCAATATCCCAATTATTGCCATGACCGCAAATTCCTTTGATGAGGATCGGGCGGAGGCCATGCGGAGGGGAATGAACGGACTTATTGCGAAGCCTATTGATTTTCCTGTTCTTTTCGATACCCTTAATAATTTGCTGGAAGAAAGATGCTGATGATAAACGCTTTTGGCCGCAGGCGGGTAATGATATGAATGAAATAATAAGGGCAATAGAAGATAGGAGAAGCTGTCGGAAATACAAGCCTGATATGCCTCCCAGAGATCTTCTTGAAGAAGTGGCAAAAGCCGGCACTTATGCTCCGACAGGCAAAAATACCCAGTCCCCCATAATACTGGTGATCACCAGTAAAAGCCTCCGCGACAAACTGTCTCGCATGAACGCCGAAATTCTGGGTACAAACGGCGATCCCTTTTATGGCGCTCCCTGCCTTATGCTGGTTTTGGCGGATAGCATATATCCAAATTATATCCAGGACGGCAGCCTGGTTATGGGCAACCTTATGCTGGCCGCCGAATCCCTTGGCCTGGGAAGCTGCTGGATTAACAGGGCGAGGGAAGAATTTGAGAGCGAAGAAGGCAAACGCATGCTTAAAAACTGGGGGATAAAGGAAACATATGCGGGCATCGGGCACTGTATTCTTGGCTGGCCATTGGGTCAATCGCCTCCCCCGTCCCCCCGTAAACCTGATTACATTCGTTGGCTTGAATAATATTTACAAACCATGATTTACATTGACTGTAATATTTCATGCCAAACCGGAATTTCCAGGTTGAATCCGTATTCCCTGTCAGGTTTCTGAAACGGCTTTCTTACGGTGTCCGGATTTCCCTTATGCGCTGCCGGATCTGGCGTACCCATGAAATCTGTGGATAATTGTCAAGAGGATAATTCTTCCGCAATTTGCCGAGCAAGGGCTTGAGGAGTTTTCATGCCTAAAAGAACAGATCTTAAAAAAATTCTTGTTATCGGAGCGGGACCAATAATAATTGGCCAGGCGTGCGAATTTGATTATTCCGGAACCCAGGCCATAAAAGCCCTAAAGGAAGAGGGATACGAGGTAGTCCTGGTTAATTCCAATCCTGCCACCATTATGACCGATCCGCATATGGCGGACACCACATATATTGAACCTATTGAACATGATACAATTGCCGCGATTATAGAAAAGGAAAGGCCGGACGCCCTTTTGCCTACTCTTGGAGGCCAGACGGCTCTCAACGCGGCTCTTGAATTATCCCGCAGCGGCGTCCTGGAAAAGTACGGCGTTGAAATTATCGGGGCTGACGCCAAAGTGATCGAAAAGGCGGAAAGCCGGGAATTATTTGCCAAAGCCATGCAGAATATCGGATTAAAAATGCCTGGCAGTGGCATAGCGCATAATATGGAAGAAGTACGCAAGCTGGGAAATGAACTTTCATACCCCCTGATTGTCCGGCCCGCTTTCACTTTGGGCGGAAATGGCGGAGGTGTGGCCTATAACCTGGATGATTTGGAAAAATTCGGATTAAAGGGTCTCGCCGCCAGCCCGACATCGGAAGTCCTGATTGAACAATCTGTCCTGGGCTGGAAAGAAATAGAAATGGAGGTCATGCGCGATAAAAAGGATAATTGCGTAATAGTCTGCTCCATTGAAAACTTTGATCCCATGGGTATTCATACAGGCGATTCAATTACAGTCGCGCCGGTTCAGACCCTGTCAGATTCCGAATATCAAAAGGTAAGGGACGCGTCCATCGCCATTATGCGTGAAATAGGAGTTGAAACAGGAGGAAGCAACGTGCAGTTTGGTATAAATCCCGAAAACGGGGAAATGGTCGTAATTGAAATGAATCCCCGTGTTTCCCGCTCCTCCGCCCTCGCAAGCAAGGCGACAGGATTTCCAATCGCGAAAATAGCCGCCAAACTTGCCGTCGGATATACTCTTGATGAGCTGCGCAATGATATAACAAGAGAAACCGTGGCAAGTTTTGAACCGGCAATTGATTATGTTGTTCTGAAAGTTCCCCGCTTTACTTTTGAAAAATTTCCAGGAGCAAAAGATGAACTGACCACCTCCATGAAGAGCGTGGGCGAAGCAATGAGTATTGGCCGTAATTTCAGGGAAGCTCTCCAGAAAGGTCTCAGATCCATGGAAATCGGAGCGGCCGGGCTTGGCTCCAATTTCAGGGAGGAAGTTCCGGACAGGGAAGAAATCCTGGAAGGTCTGCGCAATCCAAATTCGCGCAGGATCTTTCAGCTGCGCCAGGCCATTCTCGCCGGTTTAAGCGAACAGGAAATCTTCGAAGCCAGCGCGATCGATCCCTGGTTTATACGGCAGTTGAAAGATATTGTTAAAATGGAATGGGAAATCAGGGACTTTGGTCTGGAAAACGATATGACCGCCTCAAATCCGGAATTGGGGGAAGTCCTGCGCCGCGCCAAGGAGTACGGTTTTTCTGATCGCCAGCTGGCGGCCATGTGGAAAAGGCCTGAAAGCGACATTGTCCGCTTGCGCAAGGAATTAAATATATTGCCCACCTATTATCTTGTGGATACCTGCGCGGCCGAATTTGAAGCCTATACTCCCTATTATTATTCAACATATGAAAGTGGTGACGAGCTAAAAGTCGAGGACAGGCGCAAGGTATTGATTCTGGGCGGCGGGCCCAACAGGATTGGTCAGGGTATTGAATTTGACTATTGCTGCTGCCACGCGAGCTTTGCCCTGAAAGACGCCGGCGTGATGGCCATTATGGCCAATTCAAATCCTGAAACCGTATCGACCGATTATGACACTTCCGACCGTCTTTATTTTGAGCCCCTCACCTTTGAAGACGTAATAAATATCGTGGAAAAAGAAAAGCCGGAAGGGGTGATTGTGCAATTTGGCGGCCAGACCCCCCTCAATCTTGCCGTGCCTCTTATGAGGGCGGGTGTGCCCATATTGGGAACATCTCCAGATGCGATTGACCGCGCTGAAGATCGGGAGCGTTTTCAGGCGCTTATCCAGAAACTTGGGCTGCTGCAGCCTCCCAATGGCACCGCGTTGAATCTGGAAGAAGCTATGGAAGCGGCAAAAAGAATTGGATATCCCGTTGTTGTCCGCCCAAGTTATGTGCTTGGCGGCCGGGCAATGGCGGTCGTTTATGACGAGTACGAATTAAGGGATTATTTCAGGGAGCAGGTTCCTGAAAAACCTGAACATCCCATTCTTATAGATAAATTCATAGAGCATGCGATAGAAGTGGATGTGGACGCCCTTTCAGATGGCAAGGAAGTTTATGTGGCGGGAATTATGGAGCACATAGAGGAGGCGGGCATACACTCCGGGGATTCGGCCTGTGTCCTTCCCTCTTTTTCACTTTCATATGATCATGTGGCGAGAATCGCGGAACAGACGGAAGCTCTTGCCAAGGAACTCAAAGTTATAGGACTTATGAATATCCAGTTTGCCGTCAAGGGAGATAATATTTATATTCTGGAAGTAAATCCAAGAGCCTCGCGCACCGCTCCATTTGTTTCAAAGGCTACGGGAGTCCCGTTGCCCTATCTGGCCACACAGATAATGCTCGGCAAGAGTCTTGACGAACTTGATCCCTGGAGTATGCGCAAGGGCGGTTTCACTTGTGTGAAAGAGGCCGTCATGCCTTTCCAGCGCTTTCCTGGCGCTGATATAATTCTGGGTCCGGAAATGCATTCAACCGGCGAAGTCATGGGTATGGGCGCCGATTTTGCTGAGGCATTCTTAAAAAGCCAGCTTGCGGCCGGTCAGAAACTGCCGGAATGCGGCAAGGTCTTTTTATCTGTCAATGACAGGGACAAGCCATTTGTGAGCGAGGTGGGTGCAATGTTTGCCAATCTGGGCTTCGAACTGGTGGCGACAAAAGGAACGGCCCAGGTTTTACGAAGTGAAGGCCTTAAGGTGGAAGAGGTAAAGAAGGTGTATGAAGGCCGGCCCAATGTTGTGGATATGCTTGTCAATAAAAAAGCCGCGCTTGTAATCAATACGGCTTCCGGTAAAAATACCGCGAAGGATTCCAGGGCAATCCGTACCGCGGCCCTTACCTGGAAAGTTCCCTATTGTACTACTATAGCCGCGGCCAGGGCCACCGCCATCGCGCTTGGCGCTGAAAGGAAAAAGGGGCATGTTGAAAGCCTTCAGGAATATTATTCCAGAGAAAATGAACGGCCTGACAAAAAACTTCGGCAAATTAAGGAAACTCAATCTTCATAAAGGCTGTGGATAAAATGAAGGCTTCCCTGGTTTTGGAAGATGGCTTCACTCTGACCGGAGAGTCTGTCAATGGTGAAGTTGAGACAGGCGGAGAGGTAATTTTTACTACGGCCATGACTGGCTATCAGGAAGTTTTAACTGATCCTTCCTATACGGAGCAAATGGTCTGTATGACCTGGCCTCTTATCGGCAATTATGGAATTTGCCAGGCTGATATGGAATCGGACCGCATTCACGCGAAAGCTTTGCTTGTCAAGGAATGCTGCCGTATCCCCTCAAATTGGCGAAGCGAAATGTCCCTGCCGGCTTTTCTGGAAAAATATCAGACGCCCTGTATTGAAGGCCTTGACACCCGCGCACTTGCCCGGCATTTGCGTATTTGCGGGGCAATGCGGGGAATCATTTCCACAAAAACGCATGACAGGGAAGAACTTCTTGCCAAGGTTAAAGCCCAGCCATCCATGACTGGCCGGAAGCTTACACCTTTTGTGGCGGCAAAAGTCCCCTATTCCTGGCGTCAGGGCAAATCCTGGGAAATTGAAAGCGGTGAAGATGGTCTTTTCAAGTGGCAGGGAACGGGCGTACCCCTCGCGGTCTATGATTACGGAATAAAGTGGAATATTTTACGCCATCTTGAGTCGGCGGGATTCGAGATTCTTTGCGTCCCCCCGAATTTTACGCCAGAACAAATCCGGGCAAGCGGGGCGAAGGCGGTTTTTTTATCCAACGGCCCTGGCGATCCTGCCACAATGGGTGAGGAAATTGAAATAGTAAGAGAGCTTTGCGAAGATTTTCCCCTCATGGGCATCTGTCTTGGTCATCAGCTTATTGGCCAGGCGCTTGGGGCAAGGACGGAAAAACTTAAGTTCGGCCATCACGGATGTAACCATCCGGTGAAGGATCTCGCGACTGGAAAGATAGAAATATCTTCCCAGAATCACGGATTTCATGTTTTGCTGGATCAATGCGGGGTTATCGAGCCCACCCATATTAATCTGAATGATGGCACGCTGGAAGGCTTAAGACATAAATCAAAACCGATTATGAGCCTGCAATATCATCCGGAAGCGGCCGCGGGCCCAAGAGACGCCAATCATCTGTTCAAGCGTTTTCACCATATGGTATCGGACATATTGGACAAATGATATAATGGAAACGGCCACGGTTTTGTTCTTGCGCTAACCTGTTCTTTATTTTAAATTAATTGAGATCACAACTGGAGATATGAATGAAAAAAATATCCTTGCTTTTTTTAATATTCCTTTTCGCCATTTTGACCAGTCCGTGCAAGGCTGATCAGAAATCATTCATTGTTCTTCCCTTTTCTGTCAATGCCCCCAAAAGTTTCAGCTATCTTTCCAAGGCTGTACCTGGCACAATTCAGGGCAAACTTTCCAGCCCGGGAGTTTTGCAGGGAAAAACAGTTAATACAAAAGCCTCCTCAAGCGCGGAGGCCCGTAAGGCCCTGCAGGCAGCCAACGCGGATTACGCGATCTGGGGCGTGGTCAACGTGGTGGGCAATGACTGTAATGTTGAAGTTAACAGTGTTGACAAGAGCGGTAAAACCTGGAGCAAAAGCGCGAGCGGATCTGTAAGCAATCTGACAAGCACAGTCCAGAACCTCACTTCTTCACTTGGCAGGGAAGCTCTGGGAGTTAGCGTCGCCGCCGCGAAACCCGGCTTTATGACCCCCGGCAACAGACCTGTTCAGCCAACAGGCAGAACCAATTCCGATATTGTCATGAATGAAACAGGCCAGCAGCAGGTATATCTGAACCCGCAATTCCGCTATCAGGGCGCGGGCGAATCCGATGGATCCCGTATCAGAACCCAGCGGATTGATTATAACATGGTGGATATGGCGGTGGCCGATTTCAATGGAGATGGAAAAAATGAAGTCGCCGTTCTTGGCGATTCAACCCTGGCCATATATTCCTGGCAGGAAGGCGGCCGTCTAAAAGAGCTTGGCAAAAGGAAAGTCTCAAATACCAACAATAATTTTTCCATGCGGGCCATCGATTTAAACCGTGACGGCGCGAAAGATCTTGTTATCGCCACCTATGAAACTGACAGTAATCGCCCCTATTCCTATTTTATATCTTTTAAGGGCAACAAGTTTTCCGAAGTGTCTCCCCGGATTCCATATTTCGCGTCAGTATTAAAGCTTCCTCCGGCCTTTACCCCCGCGCTGGTAGGTCAGGGATATGACTCGATCAATTTGTTTGCTCCAGGAGTGCATCAGCTTGTCAAACAGGAAGGTAAATATGTCCTGGGCGGTCGAATTGGTTTACCGGAAGGCGCCAATGTTTTTAATGTAGCGTTTATCCCGGCTGACAAGAGTTCCGGGGGCGATTTGCTCATCATGCTTACCGAGGACGAAAAAATAAAGGTTTTCCAGGGACGTAATGATAAATTTATACATAGGACCATGGAAAGATTTTCCGGATCCGCCGTAGGTATGGATCATTATAAAACTATGCCCGGTCTGGCTATCGACAAATCTACCCAGCTCCCAGGAAAATATTTTGCCCCAATGCGCATGATTGCCGCCGACATTGGCAATACCGGTGAAAATGTGATCCTCCTCAATAAACCAATTTCAACGGCTTCCCAGTTCTTTGACCGCTACCGTTTCTTTCCCCAGGGCGAAATTCACGCGCTTTACTGGGATGGCGTCGGCATGGGTCTGAAATGGAAAACAAGGCGGATCAGGGGCTCTGTCGCGGAAATTGATCTGGCCGACGTCAATAACGACGGAATTATGGATCTTGTGGTGGGCATCAATACATCACCTGAACTGGGTATTGGTTCGCGCCAGTCAATGATAACCGCCTATCCGCTTGATGTGACCAAACAAGATCCCAATACTCCGGCCGACTTAAGCGATTTTGAGGTGACTCCCAACAGATAATTATCGTTTCCCCTGACACGAACAATATCACAGACTGGAAAATTGATGCGCATACTGATTATCGGATCTGGCGCGAGAGAACACGCGATATTGTGGAAACTTGCCCAAAGCCCTCTTGTGGAAGAAATATTTATAGCGCCTGGAAATGGCGGTACGCGGGAATATAATGTTTCTCTCAACCCCATGAATTTTAACGCCATAAGAGATTTTTGTTTCAACAACAAAATAGATCTGGTGGTTCCCGGCCCTGAAATGCCTCTTGTGCATGGCCTTTCCGATTTCCTGCAAAACGAGGACATCGCCTGCTTTGGTCCGGACAAATATTGCGCGCAACTGGAAGGAAGCAAAAGCTTTGCGAAGGATGTAATGGCCGCCGCGGGCGTTCCAACCGCCGCATATAAAACCTTTTCTGATCCGGCCGCGGCTATTGAATATGTGAATAACGCCAATACTCCCCTCGTCATCAAGGCGGATGGTCTCGCCCAGGGAAAGGGCGTTGTTGTCGCTGAAAACAGGCAAGAGGCGCTGGACGCGATAGAGTCCCTCCTTGTTAAAAAGGAATTTGGCGATTCCGGAAATACGATCCTCATAGAGGAAAAACTGGAGGGCGAAGAGGTTTCCCTCCTCTGCTTTTGCGATGGAATAACCGCGAAACCCCTGTCGTCCGCCCAGGATCATAAAAGGGCCCTGGATGGCGACAAAGGACCCAATACCGGAGGAATGGGGGCATATAGTCCCGCCCCCCTGCTTCCTGATGAAGATCTGGAAAAAATATCAGATCTTGTTATCCGGCCAATTCTGAAGGAAATGGCCAAAAGAGGATATCCATATAAGGGCCTTCTCTATGCTGGCCTTATGTTTACCAAAGATGGGCCCAAAGTCCTCGAATATAACGTCCGTTTTGGCGATCCGGAATGCGAACCACTCCTTATGCGCCTTGAGTCGGATCTTGCCCAGATTATGCTCGCCTGCGTAAATGGCTCTCTTGAACATGAAAACCTGTCCTTTTCCCAAAATCCGTCCCTTGGCCTTATCCTTGCCTCCGAAGGCTATCCGCTTCAATACCTTAAGGATCAGCCCATAGACGGTCTTGAAAACCTTCCCGAAAATATACGCGTCTTCCATGCGGGAACAAAATATCGGGATGGCAAGTTCCATTCAAACGGAGGGCGGGTTCTTTGTGTCACCGCCCTGGGAGAGGATCTCGCGGATGCCAAAAAAAACGCTTACAAGGCTGTTAAAAAAATCCATATGCCCCACAGTTTCTACCGTACCGATATTGGAGACAAAGGAATAAACAGATAATTTTATATTATTCAATCATATTTTAAACTGGTAATTCTTCCAAAAGTCATTTCATCTGAAATGACTTTTGTAACTTTATATCAGAATGGAGTTAATGCGCCTATGGTTCGGCCTATTCTGCAAATATTTGATTCCTTAAGATATGCGGGAACTCAAAAACCCCCCAAACGCTGGGATTCTCCCGACCATGTGCCACAAAAACTATTGAGCAGGGACTTCATTCTCCTGTTCCTGATGGCCATGTGCAGTAACAGCTTTATCGCCGTATATTATTGTTTTGAACAGTGGATGGAAGGCCTCGGCATAACCGCAGGCTGGCGCGGCATTCTTCTGTCCGCCCTTTTTGCCATGATTCTGATCTTCCGACCCCTGACAAGTATTGTTATGCTAAAACATGGCAAACTCTGGCCCATGACCATTTCCCTGGCAACCTGTACGCTGGTTATGGTCTGTTATCCCTTTATCGGCACAACTGGCGCCATTCCCGCCATTCTGGTATTGCGCCTGGTTCAGGGCGCGGCGCTGGCCATTTACTCCGCCTGCACTATCGGAGTTCTGGTGGAATGCATCCCTCCCGGGCAAAGTGCGAGGGGCTTCGCCATCTTCTCCCTGACAATGCTGCTGCCTTATTCAATCATTCCCGCCTTGTCGGAAGAAATCCTGCCCGGCTTGAGAAGCGAGGCAACCCTTTTTGCCTATATGGCCTGGCTTGGTTTGCCATCCTTCATCATGCTGGCCCTGCTCCGCAAAAAACTGAAAAAACCGGAAGTTCACGCCCAGCAGAGTTCTGGCTTTACCAAAAAGGAACTTTTCCATTCCATCACTCACTCCGGCCTGGGCTTTGTATATAGCGCATGCCTGTTTTTCAGCATAATGACTGTTCTTGCCGTTTTTTACATGAAGGGCTTGTGTAAATTGACGGGAGATCAGCCCGCATCCTTTTTCACGGTTTATAGCCTGACCATCATTCTGGTTCGCGTTTTTGGCAGCAACCTTATGGATACCCTGCCCCGACACAAAATAACAGTCATGTGCTCAATAGTCCTCGTATTCTGCATGTTGGGATTCAGCTGGGGAAAAAACTGGGCCTTTATTCCCTTTTCCTGTGCCTATGGCTTTTGCCTTGGTCTTATTTATCCCCTCCTCGCCGCAACAGTCTATGACCGCTCAACTCCGGAAATGCGCTCAATCAACTCCAATATCATGATGGCCACCTTTGACGCCAGCGGCATGCTTGCCCCCATACTGGGAGGTTTTGTCATATCCGGAGGTTATGGCTATAAAGGAGTTTTTGTTGCGGCGGCAATCTCAATAGGATTATGCGGCTTGTGCATGATTGTTGACGGCCTTCGCGCAAAAAGGCCAAAAAGACTCTGGGGTTGATAAAACGAAAATAAGCCAAAACTTAGCAAATGAGCGAAAATCAGATAAAAAATTCCGGCAACTTTCTTAAAATAAATAATTCAGTCGCCAGAAAATATATAAGCGCGATTATCCTCGGTCTCAATGACGCTCTTATAGAAATGACTGGCGCTCTGGCCGGCTTTACAATGGTTCTTCCCAATAATCGGACAATAGTGCTTGCGGGATTGACTACAGGGATCGCCGCCACCCTCTCCATGGCGGCGTCCGAATATCTGGCGGAAGAAGCAAATTATTCTTCTCTTAATCCCATTTTGGCCGCGTCCATAACAGGCTCGTCCTATTTTATCACTATTGTCCTGCTGCTTATTCCCTTTATTGTTTTTGATACTCCGCTTGTCTCCCTGCCTCTCTGCATCCTGCTGGCGGGGATTCTTATTTTTCTCTTTACTTTTTTTGAATCATTTCTGCGCAATCAGTCCTTTAAAAAATTATGCCTAAAGATGCTTTTTATAAGCTTTGGCGTAGCCATTCTTTCATTTTGCATAAGCTGGCTTGCGGATTTATATTGGGGAATTCCTGTTTAATTCCCCTTATATCCTGTAATTACCCACGCCTTGCTTGACTAAAACCTGTTTTTTACGGCAAATTGTCTGATGAAAATATCATAAAAAAATTTAATATGGATATAACAGGCCTTTCGCCTGAAAGGAGAAAAAAAATGGCAAGTCCTCTGGAAAATCAACGCACATATGCTCTGGTAGGAACGGGAGGTTGTGGCAAAAGCTCCCTTGCGGAAATGCTCCTGTTTGACGCAAAAGCCATTAACCGGATGGGAGCCATAGAAGAAGGCACAGCCACCCTTGACTATGAACCGGAAGAAGTGCGCCGCAGGGGTTCCATACAGCCCGGCCTCGCCACCTACCTTTGGAACAAGAACCGGCATTTTATGGTGGATATTCCCGGAGACGGCAACTTCACGGGAGATCTCCCCTATCTTTTAAAAGCTGTTGACAGCGCTGTTTTTGTTATTGACGCGGTTGACGGAGTGCGCCCTCTGACAAAAAAATTCTGGAGCATGATAAAAGCTGAAGGCTTGCCCGCCCTTATTGTTATCAATAAACTTGATCGGGATCGGGCTGATTTTCAGATGGCTTATGACAGCCTTTCCTCCCTGGGTATCCACCCTGTCGCTCTTCAATTGCCAATCAGGGAGAATGGCGCTTTAATAGGATATGTCGATATATTATCTGAAAAAGCTTTCAAGTATGGCCCTGACGGTGTGGAAAGTGAAATTCCCACGCCTGATTCCCTCGCCGATGACCTGACCCTTCTTCGTGATATGACAATTGAAAATATCGCGGAAAGCGATGAGGTCCTTATGGAACAATATCTGGAGGAAGGAAGCCTTTCCCTGGAACAATTACATTCCGGTTTGCGCGCGGGTGTAATCAAGGGAGAATTGACCCCTGTTCTGGTAGCCGCCGCCATTGAAAATCAGGGGGGAACCCAAATCCTCAACGCTATTGAAAATCTCCTTCCCTCTCCCCTGGAAAGACCTCCCTTTATTGGCGCGGATGGCAAGGAAAGAAAATCAAGTCCGGATGAACCCCTTGCCTGTTTTGTATTCAAGACCATATCTGATCCTTTTTCAGGACAATTGTCCATGCTGCGGGTTCTTTCGGGAACTCTTTCAGGCGATCAGACTCTTGAAAATGCCCAGACCAGTGAAACAGAAAGAATTGGCGCTCTCTTGTTTGTAACCGGTAAAACACAGACGCCCGCAAAGGAAACAGTAGGACCAGGAGCGATTGTAGGTGTGGCCAAACTTAAAAATACCCATACCGGCGATACTCTCTGTGATGAGAAATTTCCCTTTGAACTGGCTGTTCCCGATCTCCCGCCCCAGCTTATCACATATGCCCTGGCGCCCAGGGAAAAGGGAGATGAAGACAAGGTATATGCGGCCATTCAGCGCCTTCTGGATGAGGATATAACCCTGAAACTGGGACGCGATGAGGAGAGCGCGGACATTCTTCTTTCCGGAATGGGGCAGTTGCATATTGAGCTGTCTGTGGAAAAAGCCAAACGCAGATCCAAAATTGATATTATTTTAAAAACTCCCAAAGTTCCCTATCGGGAAACCGTGAAAGGCAAATGCCAGGTTCAGGGCAGGCACAAGAAACAGTCCGGCGGACGCGGACAGTTCGGCGATTGCTGGATTGAGATGGAAGGAATGCCCCGCGGCTCCGGATACAGTTTCGAGGATGCCATTGTGGGCGGCGTCATCCCCAGGCAGTATATTCCGGCAATAGACAAGGGAATACAGGAAGCGGCGGCCAGGGGCTTTCTGGCAGGCTGTCAGGTTGTGGACTTCCGGGTCAAGGTTTATGACGGAAGCTACCATACTGTGGATTCTTCGGAAATGGCCTTCAAGGTGGCCGGTTCCCTGGCTTTTAAAAAGGCCATGGAAAGTCTCAAACCAGTTCTTTTGGAGCCAATAGTCCTTCTTATGGTTTCCATCCCCGATGAATCAATGGGTGATGTTATTGGCGATCTTTCCTCACGCCGCGGCAAGGTGTTGGGTTCCGATTCAAAAAGCGGCATAACCGAAATCAGGGCTCATGTTCCCATGAGCGAGGTTTTACGCTACGCCCCCGATTTGCGTTCCATGACTGGAGGGCAGGGATTTTTTACCATGGAATTTGATCATTATGAAGAAGCGCCCCAGCCAGTAGCTGAAAAAGTCATCGCCGAACACGAAAAAGCCAGGGCTGGGGACTAAGATTCAGGCTTAAGAAATCAGCCCCGAAATGGGGCTGATTTCTGAATTACAAGCAATTTAATTATTTAATAATTCCAGTTTAATCCTGTTCTCCTGAAAAATTGATTTTTACCTGTTCTTTCCATTCGCCATTTGCCTCGCGCTCTCTTAATTTTATTTCTCCTATTTGCCAGGCTCCCAGCTTGCATGCCTTGATACGGCTTATGGCTTCTTCAGTCTGGTTATCCGGAAGAATGAGAACAAAGCCAATTCCACAATTAAAAATCTGGAGCATTTGCGGCCAGCTTAAGTTGCCTTCAGATTTAATCCATGTAAAAACCGGAGGAATGAACCAGGAGGGAAATTCAATCTCGGCTGTCACCGCTGTCGGAAGACTTCTTGGAATATTATCATAAAAGCCCCCGCCTGTTATATGGGCCATGCCCTTGATATTTAAATCCCTGAAAAGGGCTTTTACAGCCTGAACATATATTGTCGTAGGCGCCATGAGGACTTCGGCGACTGTTCGGTCAGGTTCTCCCGGAAAGGGATCATTGCCCGTGAGGCCGCTTTCTTTCAGAATTTTACGCACCAGGGAATATCCATTGGAGTGGATTCCGGAGGAGGCGATTCCTATTATTTTATCTCCGGTACGGATTGAGGAACCATCTATTAGATGACTGTTGTCGGTAATGCCGACACAGAAACCCGCAAGATCATATTCTCCATCAGAATACATGCCGGGCATTTCAGCTGTTTCTCCTCCAAGCAGGGCGCATCCTGCCTGCCGGCAACCTTCCGCCACACCCGATACAACCTGAAAACATATATCGGTATCAAGTTTTCCACATGAGAAATAATCCAGAAAAAAGAGTGGGCTTGCGCCCTGAACAAGCACGTCATTCGCGCTCATGGCCACCAGATCTATTCCTGTACCTTCATATTTTTCAAATAGAAACGCGAGTTTTAATTTTGTGCCTACGCCATCCGTGGACGCAACGAGAAGGGGATCTTTCAAATTGGTCATATCGGGACGGAAGAGTCCGCCAAATCCACCCAAATCCGACACCACACCGTGCGTGCGCGTTGAGGCGGCCAGCTTTTTGAGTTTATCGACAAGCATATTTGCGGATTGAATATTTACACCTGATTCCGTGTAGGGTCGGGAGCGATCAGTTGACATGATATTCTCTCTTGTAAAAAAAAGTGGATTATGAGAAAACATAATTATACTGATATTTATTTCAGTAATTATCAGATTTATCCGGGATAGGTCCCAGATATATAAGGCGATATAAACACATTTCCATTTTTAACAGAAAGCTTTAGAAACCCCAAATCTTTTTTATTACATTTTAAATCATGGTCGAGGAGAAATTATGATAAAAAAGAAACATTCCGTTAAATTTCTCATAAGAAAATCCATAAAGGCGGGGATTTTGGCGCTGTGCCTGATTCTCTCCGGAGAAATCGCGCAGGCGGCCCAAACCCCGGCGGAGGATATGGCGCGCGCGAACAGGGCCTTGCAGGGAGCTGAACAGGATTTCCAGCAGGCGGAAAAAGATTTTAATCAGGCGGAAAAGGGGGCGACGGGACAAACCACTTCATCTGTCCCCTATACCAACATAAATCCCCAGAATACGACGACAGGCGCGTCAACCACGGCGCAAAATCAGTCCTCCACCAATGGTCCGGTTCTTTATGGCTCGCCGCAAACGGGGTATGCGGGAACATGGACCGATCCGCAGAATGGCGATATTATAACTTCAGTTATCGCGCCCACTCCTCCCGCCAATCAAAATAATCAACAATATCCAATTATAATAGAGCCCAACGTGGGGGACTGGAACAACTCCGGAGGAAGTGGAGGGATGTGGGGCGGCAATACGCCGCAGTGGCCGACAACTCCGGATAATCCAGGATGGGGAGGCTTTCCAAACCCTCCCCCACCGCCTCCACCTTCCAGGCCATTTCCTGGCTCTTATCCCGGACACAATTTTTATCCTTCGCCGCCTCTGCCGCCCAACTTTCACCCTGGATACCGGCCTCTTTATCCTCCGGCTCCAGGGCATTGGCAAAGACCCCCAGGAGGAAATCCTCCCGGCATCATCCCTGGCGTCACACCC
>CAYNKM010000010.1:0-5329 GCA_964397795.1 uncultured Desulfovibrio sp.
ATTCTGGTTGAAAAGATTATTTAAAAAGCGAAAAATTTAATAAAAAATATTTACGTGACTTTTAATAAAAGAGAATTTAATAGCCTGGATGTATAAAAATTTAGAGACCTATTCCGGATGCCTTCTATAATTTATAAATGAAGATCACCAAATGCCTGGAAGAATTAAATCGTCCAACCTGTTCGTCGCGATTGGCGAAATTGCCGGGGGGATTAGCATTATAGGTATCAGCATAAATGCGCTTTTTCTTCAGAGATCAAGAATTTGTCATTAAAAGTTTAAAAAAATTACGGTGATGAAAATACGATGCCCATAAATTCATATGACGTTTAAAATCAATCCCGGCCTTATTAAAGTATTTTTAAATAATATAATTACAAAATCTGTTCCTTCAATAAAAATATACTTTTCCTAAACGCCAAAAAGCGCGATAACCCTGATTATCGCGCTATTTGACGTTTTCATTTACTGCCTGATCAGGAGATGTAATCTCCCCTGTTGAATTTGAATCTTTCGGTTGTTGCCAGAACTTCAAGCTCATTGAGCAGACCGTTCAAGGCCGGATTGCTATTGGCGACAGAGTTATTCCGCAACTCAAGTATCCTGTTATCAATGCCTTCCAAAAGGGAGTAGGCGTCGCGCAAGGCAGAATCTGCCGGAGAAGATCCAAGAATGGCGGCATATTTGTCCCACATATCCAGTGTGCCCGATGCCTGTTCAAAAGCCGCGTCAAGAACCGCCATGTCAGGGTCGAGGACTTTATCTGTCCCTGGCGTTTCCATGATAAGCTGGCTGTACATGCTGGCCTGGGCATCCTGAACAGCATTCCGGTTTAGAGTTTTGTCAACGGCTGCGCCGGCAGAAAGCTGATCATTCAGTAAAGCTTCAAAGCCTTGAGCCTGATTGTTGCTTCTACGCGGCAATTGCGCCTGCTGTTCCTGCAACTGAAGCAATGCTTCCATATTTTGCGTATTAATTTCCATATCGCCTCCAGTGCTGGCGTTCTGCCCATATTATGCAAAAAATCGGCCAAATAATAATTCAGTATAGATACTTGAAATAACTTGTATTTTTTTAGGGATAGGAAAAATTTTCCTTCCGGGCCGGGTTTTTTTTACCTTTCCAATTTACAAGCCCAAAACTTTTATTTTAATATTTGTTCAGGCTATTTGATCGCTTGCAAATATTAAAAACTGTTTCAGCGGAGCCTTGGAATAAAAAATTCATTCAAGAGATAATGACATGTTTTTGCCCGGCGGGCAATTTCTAAATAACGTGTAACTTTAGTCAGGAGTCACCATGAAAGAAATTAAAAAAATCCTCTGCGCGGTTGACCTTTCTGAACACAGTAAAGATGTGGCCGCATACGCGGTTACATTGGCGCAAAGTTTTGGCGCTGACGTTATTGTCGTCTATACCGCTCCTTCCTTAAGCCAGTATGTCGGTTTTCACGTTCCCCCAAATACGATAGAAAATTTTGTGGGGGAAATAGTTACCGGTGCGGAAAAATCCATGGAAGCCTTTGTAGGGGAATACTTTCCGGGCGTTAATGCCAGGGGTGAAGTCCTCATCGGATATGCCGCCGAAGAAATCCTTAACCGCGCCCATGAGGAAAAAGTGGATATTATTGTTATGGGCACGCACGGCAGAAAAGGTATAGATCGCATTCTATTTGGCTCTGTCGCGGAAAAAGTGGTAAAAAATGCCGATATGCCTGTTTTGACTATCCGGCCAAAAGAACCAATGAATTTTTAAAGTCATATATTTCCCAATTATCAGGAAGCCATTTATTCCGCATGGCTTCCTCAATCAATTTAAGTGATATCATATCTGTAAAATTCCAGGATTCATTATGCTGAAGCCAGAGCCACTTCCCTCCGTCATGGCGCTTGAGCCATATGTTCCAGGCTTGTCCATTTTGGAGATAATGCAGAAATATAACCTTGATAATGTTATCAAGCTGGCAAGTAATGAGAATCCGCTTGGCGCCTCTCCCCTTGTCCAGGAAACAATAAAAAATTTTGCCGCCTCCGCCTTTCGCTATCCGCAGGGAGGAAACCCCAGACTGCGGAAAGCGCTTGGCAAGTTACATAATGTGGATTCGGATTTAATAGTGACGGGAAACGGTTCTGACGAAATCATCGATCTTCTGATCCGTATGCTGGCCAAACCTGACAAACACAATATTGTCTGTTTTCAGCCCTGCTTTAGTCTTTATCCAATTCAGGCAGCGATTCACGGCGTTCGCATAAAAAGGGTTCCACTCAATAAGGATTTTTCCTTTCCCCTCGATAAACTGCTTGAAACAGTTGATCCTGATACCAGACTTGTATTTATGACCTCTCCCGACAACCCATCCGGCTTCTCGCCTCCCGCTTCCGCGATCCGGGAGCTGGCGGAAAAACTTTCCCATAATTTCCCCAGGGCGCTTCTGGTAATTGATGAAGCCTATATGGATTTTTGTGATAATGAAAAAGAGCATTCTCTCCTGTTACAGCGTTATTTGCCAGACAATATCGCCTATTTAAGAACTTTCTCAAAAAGCCGCGGACTGGCGGGAATGCGCATTGGCTATGGCGTCTTTCCAAAAAAACTCGCGGATGCCTTCTGGCGCGCCAGACTCCCCTTTTCTGTCAATACTCTGGCGGAGGAAGCCGCCCTTGCCGCTCTTAAGGACACCGCTTTTTATGAAAAGACTCTGGAAATAACCAGGGAAGGAAAAAAATTCCTCCAGGCCGGCCTTGAAAATCTTGGCTGCACAGTCTGGCCAAGCAACGCGAATTTTATCATGTTTGGACTACCCGACAAAGGTCCTTCCGCTCCGGAGGTACTTGAATATTTGCTTGAAAAAGGCATTATTATCCGTTCCCTAAAAAGCTATGGCCTGCCCGGACTTTTGCGGGTCAGTATCGGAAATCCTCACGAAAACAGGAGCTTCTTATGCGCCCTCAAGGAAATCCTGACGAAATAAAACCTCTCCCCATTATAACAATAGACGGTTCGGCTGGAGTGGGAAAATCCACCCTTGCGGCCCTCCTCTCTGACAAGCTCGGGATTCCCTACCTGAATACCGGAGCGATGTTCAGAACCATCGCCCTGAAGCTGGGGGAGGACGCGCTCTTGCTGGACACAAACGCCCTGAAAGAAAAATTGAATGATATTCATTTTTCCTTAAGTCCGGATAAACGCCTTCTCTGTAATGGCGAAAACCTGCCAAAAGAAATTTATTCGGAAAAAATAAGCGCCCTGGCTTCAGCCCTTGCCACAAATCCCATAATCCGGGAAAATCTTTTGCTGGAACAAAGAAAAATCGGGGCGCAAGGATCTCTGGTGGCAGATGGCAGGGATATGGGCACAGTCATCTTCCCCAATGCCCGCTATAAATTCTTTTTAATGGCGGATCCACAAGTCCGCGCGAGGCGCCGTTATCTGCAGTATGAAAGCCAGGGGATGAAGGCCGATCTTGAGGAACTGGAAAAAAAGATACGTCTGCGGGATGAACAGGATCAAAACCGGCCAGTCGCTCCGCTTAAGGCCGCGGAGGATGCCATCATAATTGATACGTCCGATTTGACGCTTGAGGAAGTCCTGGAACGCATGAACAATGTCATTGATCCCGATCTGCTGGCCAACATCTAACTCTATTGCTTCAAAATCCAGATACAAATTTTCCCATAAAAACCAGATTCTGCTAAAATATTGGCGCTTGTCCGGAAGGATCTTCCCCTCTTAAAATAGGATAATATTGATATTATTGATTTTTTGTTTCTTGGCATGGACAATGCATATATCTGGGCAAGAAAACGTCAATAAGAAATAATTTTCTATAAGGGGAGATTAAATGGATCAGCATCTGGATTACGAAATCAACAAGGAACTTGGCGAATGCTATCTTTTCATGGGTGATTATGACAAGGCTGAAGATTACTATCGTAAAGCAGCCACCAGCAATTCCAGGGCCGCGGCCCCCTTCATGGGACTGGCCACAATAGCCGTACAGCGTGGCGAGCTTGAAAAAGCCCTGGTTCTCTACGAAAAAGCGGCTGGTGTTGAAGAAAGCGATAAAGCCCTCTGCGGTATCGGTCTTGTGCACATGGAACAGGGCAATCATGAAAAAGCTTTTACATATTTCGGACGCGCCCTTGACATGCGCTCCTCCAACATGGTCGCTTTGAATTGCCTGGTTCGCGAAGCTTATCAGACCCAGCAGGTGGAAGCCGCTATTTCCTACCTCCGCGCGGCTCTGGAAAGCAGCGAAGAAAAAGAGGCTGTTCGCGTAACTCTGGCTGGTTGCCTTATCTATCTTGGAAATAATGACGAAGCAAGGGAACTTCTGGAAATGGTTCTCTGTGACAATCCCGCCAACAGCAACGCCCAGGAACTTTTTGAATCCATGGCCGCCTAATATAAACCTTTCTCACCCTCACTTGTATTTTCCCGGCCCCAATGTGAAGGCCGGGAAGATACAAATAAATCGGGCAGGGATAAATTAAAAAAATTTGAAAAAGCGCCGTTCATACGGCGCTTTTTTGTTATTGGTCTGTTCTCCCCAACGCGGCGGCATTATCCACTATCCAGATCAGTTCCCCACCCCTTGGCCGAACCCTTTGGGCGGGTAATTCAGGCACTGCCAGTATATCAAGCGCCTTTGACAGGGGCTTATGTTTTTCCCCTCCACTGACAAGAAATACACAGCGACGGGAATTATTGATCACAGGCAAGGTCAAGGTAATCCTGTCTGCCTTAAGTTCCGGAATATACACATCGCTAACCAGGCGATCTGTTTCTGATAAAATCGGCGAATCAGGAAAGATGGATCCCGTATGGCCGTCCTCTCCCAATCCCAAAAGCATAAAATCAAAACGTGGCAACTCTTTTTCTCCAAGATTAAAATCCTGGCGAAGCTGTTCCTCATATTTTGCCGCCGCCTTGACCGGATCCTCATCACCACGCATCCTGAAATATTGTATCGCCGGCACATGGGTCAAAAGTTCCCGCCTGGCCATGCCATAATTACTGGCGGGATCATCCGGGCCTACGCACCTTTCGTCAACCCAGTACAGGGCAATATCATTCCAGGGCAGACGCTGGGTCCAGTCGGATCTTGATAAAAGTTTAAATAAAGGGATAGGTGTTTTTCCGCCAGATAGGGCAACCCGGAAAATTCCTCTTTCCGCGATTGCCTCTTCACAGGCATCAGCAAATATATGAGCCGCGCGTTCAGCCATGGCTTCCGGATCATTATGGATGTGGAGTGATAGGTGAATGGAACGATTATGCATATTTTCTCCCGCCTGTCTTAATCCAGGATTATTCTACAAATTATTTT
>CAYNKM010000010.1:5429-9603 GCA_964397795.1 uncultured Desulfovibrio sp.
CAGAGTGAATATTATTTACTGGACAAAAAGAGGAGTCGTGCAGAATCCATCGGGATGATCGTGCCCATCTATACCGCATTGACGATCAGGATTGGGAACTTCCAGAATATGCAGCACTTCCGAATTATTCAGACCCAATGTTTGCCATGAGGCCTGACATTTTAATGGGCCTTGAGAAAGAAGGGCCTTTCCCAAAGGGCTATTGGCTTCCAGTTCAAAATTCCAGCGGTGATTAAAATCCTCTCCAGGGGGCAGAGGCTTGGCAACGTTCAGAAACCTCTGAACAATTTCCTTTCCTCCTCTTCCGCTTATTCTGGCGTCCACATTAAAATTGTTTATCTGAATATTTCCCCTGTTGCGGGCAATCAGCTGGACAACCATGAGCAGGGTTTTACGATCTGAAAGCACGCCCGCGTCCGCGCTGCAGGAAAGAATGGGTAAAAGCTGCTCCATCCTTTTGGCAACCTTGTCATTTTTGCTTTCATAAACGGCACGCAAGCGCGCATGTCGCTCCAGTAAATCGGTTTTAATCCTCCCCGCCAGCTCTTCGGCGTTTGTCAGATGGTTTACCTTCCAGCCATCGGAGGTTTTACGCATGCCAAATATAAGGGGATAAGTTTTTTTAAGAATCGGATTTTCAATTTTTACGCCTACATGAGCGGAATCAATACCATTTTCCAATAAATTCATGCTGGCTGTCAATTGTTCGACGAAATCGGGCGGCAGGAGTTTTACCGGCATGACAAGCTGATCCTCCTCCTTTTCGGGAAGTGGCGTTGCCTTTGAATCATCCTTGTTTAAAAAATGTCGCAACAAGGACTGCTGAAGCCTGTTTCGTATATTACGTACCTGATCGGGCCCTTCCAGATAAAAAGGAAACGCTTTCCCTATCGCTTCTGCCAGTTCCTGGCTTATGGCATTAAAATCTATCAGGCTGGCGAGAGCTTTGGTATCAGGCGGAGTGAGCGCCTTTTTTAATTGTTCAAGGGCATATGGAGCGGTTTGGCGATACTGGTATTCCTTGAATCCAAACCAGCCGCCAACTCCCGCTCCAATAATTAATAGAACAAGAACAAGCAGGGAAAGTTTTTTGTGCGCCGCGATTTTTGCGCTTAAATCTGATAAAATTCTCATTTTTTTAATCTTGTTTTTGAACCGTATTTTTTTCTGTAAATTCCATGGCCGGCATGGCCTGGGTCAAGACATTTTCCAGACGAATCCGCAGGGGGGTCACAAGTTTTGGCTTGTCCAGATCCAGACGTATAAGCCCCCATGCTCCGACAGGAATCAGGGAAAAGGCGGAATTTAAAGTTAAAAAAAATTTTTTTTGCCGCCAGGAACAGAACGGGGCCAATAAAGTGGTCATAACGCTCATTGAGCCGATCCGCAAGTTTTTGACATGTTTCCATACACGGGCAAGAGAAATGCTATTGGGCGGCCAGGCTTGCCTATGGCTCAAACGCCAGCATAAACAGGGGAGAGACGCGCTATTCCAGAAACTGAACATCAATCCCCGTTTGGCAACCCGCATACATTCCTGAAGGCTGCTCTCAAGTTGTGAATCGGGCCTGGGTATTATATGCATAATGGCCCAGTCAAAAGAATCATCTTCAAATGGCAGATCATTATCCTGGGCGGCCCTTATTTCTATGAATGGCTTTTGCGCTTCCGCCTGCTCCCTTAACACAGGATTGGCTTCCGTTGCTATAACTTCAAAACCGCTGTGCCATAAAAAGGGCAAATAGGACCCATCCCCGCAATTGATTTCCACAAGCCGCGCGGAACGCCTGTGCCAGGGGGCCAAAGCCTTTTGCAAAAGCTTAAGCTGCAGGGAAAAAATAAAGCGCGCGCTCTCCCTCTTGCGCCTTATTTGCCTTCTCTCTTCCCTGTTCATATTTTTCATATTCAATAGCATCATGCACATTTTCTCTTATCTGTACATTGGCAGCAAATCAAATACGACAAGCGTATGGCATACACCCACCAAAATTCCATACATGATTAAAAGAGGCACATTGACCAGACCGCCCGGCACCGCGTAAATGTTTACTAAAAATTTGCGTCTGCATGTATAAAGAAGCATCGCCGGTATAATTACCGACCAGATTGAAGCAGCCAGACCGGCCCATCCTATCGCTGGCAAAAATCCATCTGGCCAAATAAGTCCGCAGATCATGGGCGGGGCCAGTGTAACCATCATTGTTTTTGTACGCCCAAGGCGGCTGTCGTCAAAATTGCATAAATCTGCCATATAATCAAAAAGGCCCAGACCGGCGCCCAGAAAAGAGGTGGCGACTGAAAGCAGGGAAAAAGCTTCCAGAAAACGCATTATAATGCTATCTCCCAGATTATCGCCCGCTACCGACAAAAGATTTCCCACATTTCCACCCAGAGCGATAACTTCCTTGTAATCTTGCCTGGGTATCAGCCCATCCGCGGCCAGAATCCAGATAAAATAACACAATAAAGCCAGAATTGTCCCATAGCGCAGACAGCGATTGATGGTTTTTCCGTCATTGCCCATATATTTCATCAGGCTGGGAACGGACGCGTGAAAGCAAAAGGAAGTCAGATATGTGGAAAGCGCGCACCAGATAAATATAAAACTTCCCCCTGTCCCCTCCCTGTCCAAAAGGGTCGCCATGTTGATGTTCTTGAGCATCCCACTGATTGAGGCGACAAGGGCGATAATCAGTCCGATCATTAAAATAATCGAAAAGCGGTCAACCGCCCTGGAACTCCACCAGATGCAGGCGATGAGGAGAAAAGCGAAAAGAAGACTTGCCAGAAGCCGGGGAGGGGCAATGCCCAGCACAGGGGTCAGAGCCTGCTGCAGCACCGATCCTCCTCCGCTTACATAGGCATATACAAGGGTATAGAGAACAAAGGCTACAGAAAATCCATTTATATATGCCCATTTTTTGCCAAGCAGATTCAGCGTAAGGGTGTGAAAACTGTCCCCGGGCTTAAAATGCAGATTGACTTCCAGAAGAGCCTGGCTTGAGCGATACATCATGAACCAGGATACGACCAGAAGAGCGGTTGACCAATAGAACCACATTCCTGCCGAGATAATGGGCAAACCCAGCATACCGGCACCAATTGCCGTACCCGCCACAAGCATGCTGCCTCCCAGCACAGGCGGAAGATGAATTTTCATTTGGTTTTACCTTGAGATTAAAATCACGCTTTTTTCCAGATGATACTTGCCTGTCTTCCACACTTGTGATCTTTCCGGTAAGAAAAGAAAAGATGATCGTTTGAGGCTGTGCAAATATCAATTCCATAAATTTGTTTTTCCGGTACTCCAGCCTCTTTAAGCTGACTTTTGGTCAGCTCCCATAAATTCATGAGCGAATTTTTCCTGTCAAACCATTTTTCAAAATCATTTCCCCATTCACTATCAAAATTGATAAATTCGGATTTTGCCGGCCCAAGGCTGGGACCTCGTACGGCAAATATATCCTCTGGAGAGATATTGTATTCGGAACAGAAGGCCTTCACCGCCTTGCCAGGAAAATTTATCCGGTTTCCCCGCCATCCCGCATGGATCGCCATTATATGCTTGCCGGATCGGGATGCGAAAAGAATAGGCTGACAATCCGCGGTCTTTATTAAAAAACCGCAATTGAGCGCGCTCCCCATCATTCCGTCTGCCTCTTCTTCCTCTCCAGGATTTATTATAATCCTGTCCCCATGCACCTGATGGCATTCTCGCCATTCTTTCAAACCATTTTTAAAGAGATATTCCTTAAGTTTATTTCTTTCAGACTCCACCAGAACCACGTCCTGACCTTGCCTGAATGAAATATTTCCGGCAAGCGAATCCGCGCCAGGCGTTCTTCCCTGAAAGACGCAGTAAATATTGTCAAGTCCCGGAAATTGAAACCAGATCAGATTGTGTTTCATATATTCCTCTTTCACTACAAAGCCATGTCATTTTAAAATCATGAGGCTCATAAGGCAGACTTTCAAGAATCTGGAAATTGTAGGCCAGACCCAGGCAGATCCTCGCGCAGGTAGGATGCTTATCAAGATATCGATCATAATATCCTCCGCCAAAACCGAGCCTGTTTCCCGACAGATCAAAAGCCAGCCCGGGGACAATTATTAAATCCGGATTATTTAAGATAATATCTCTTTCTGGTTCCAGTATGCCAAATTTTCCACTGGT
>CAYNKM010000010.1:9613-15518 GCA_964397795.1 uncultured Desulfovibrio sp.
CATAGAGAAAAACGGTACTCACAGATTTCCATATCATGGAATTAACAAGGATTTTCGCTATTAATCTATCACTATTTTTGCGAAATTCCGGACTCATCTGGCCGCGCTTTTCCATCATGTATTGACGCAGCGCCTTTTTTTCTTCATCAATCCGCATGGTTATTATATATTTAAAGACGTGAAATATTTTTTGCAATATTGAACCTGTTACAGTAATCTTTGAAAATGCCGGTCAGAAAAACCAGATAATCATATAATCCTGCCATAACTATATAACAAAGGAAATCCGTATATGCAAAACAAAGATATTGGGGAAACGAAGGGCAAGTTCTGGATTGTAATAGGAGATATTCACGATCAGACAGGCAATATCGCCAGGATTCCAGATCTGGATCAGGCGCAAGGCATAATCATAAGTGGAGATTTGACCCAGCTGGGAGGATGCCCTGAAGCGAAAAAGGTTTTGAACACTCTGCCAGATCTTCCGGTTTATGCCCAGATTGGCAATATGGATAAACCTGAAATTGATACCTGTTTAAATGAAGAAAGCAAAAATCTTCATGGCAAAGCCTATGAACTCACTCCCGACATCGCCATTCTGGGAATTGGCGGCTCGACCCAGACTCCATTCCATACCCCAAGCGAATTTTCAGAAGAGCAATACGCAACCTGGCTGGATGAAGGCTGGAAGCAGGCATCCAGATATTCTAAACAAATCCTGATCTCCCATAACCCTCCAAAAGATACGGCCTGCGATAAAATATCTTCAGGAATCCATGTCGGATCCAGCGCGGTGAGAAAATTTATTGAGGAAAAACAGCCCGATCTCTGTATTTGCGGCCATATCCATGAAGCAAAAAGTGAAGACCGGATAGGCAATACGCTAATTTTAAATCCTGGTATGCTTTCGGATGGTTCCTATGTTATAATTGAAGAAAAGGACGGCAAACTCAATGCCGCTATAATAAATATTGATTAATATCCCGTGTCTGTTTTTATATTATAGACGTCCAAACTTTATAGTATTTCCCCGGGGAGATAATATGCCCAACTTATCCGGCATCCTGTTCTGTCTGCCTTTTTTGAGCTGGCGGCAGGCTGTGCGCCGGGCCTGATGTACGGGTCATTGCCATTCTGTCCCACATTACGGAAAGTAAATAGGCATATTTTATTTACCTCTTGAACATTATAACAACATTCTAATTCAACATGACTGATCAGGAAGGTATCATGGACTGGTCTGAAAAACGCTGTATCGTCCTCGACATGGACGGCACAATTTATTTGGGCAATATTCCCATAAAGGGAGCGGTCAAGTTTATCCAGGATCATTGGGATGACACGGATTTTTATTTTTTGAGCAACAATACCTCCAAATCTCCACAGACCTATGTTGATAAATTAAATAGCATGGGCATCAAGGCCACTCCTGATCTCCTGTTATCTCCCGTTACGCCGCTGGTCCAATTTTTGAGACAAAACGGGATTACTTCAGTTTATCCCGTAGGAAATAGGGATTTTCAGAAAGATTTAAAGGAGAGAATGCCGGAAATCTCTTATGATGAGAAGAATGCCCAGGCGGTTGTCCTGGCCTATGATACGGAACTTGATTATCACAAGCTCTCCAGATCCGCGCTGCTTCTGCAAAAGCCGGAGGTTCTTTTTCTGGCGACTCATCCGGATCTTGTCTGCCCTTCTCCAGAAGGCCCCCTCCCCGATGTGGGCAGTTTTATCGAATTATATCACACCGCGACCGGCAGAAGGCCTCAATATATTTTTGGCAAACCCGATCCGGCGGTTCTTTCCCCGCTTCTGTCCAGATATGATAAAAAGGACATGATTATGGTTGGTGACAGATTGAGTACGGACAAAAAACTTGCTGAAAATAGCGGTATCGATTTTTGTCTTGTATTGAGTGGAGAAGCGACCAAAGAGGATGTGGCCAGGGAAGAAATTCAGCCAACCGTGATTCTGGATGATCTTGGTTGCGCCAGGTGGGGAAAATAAAAACTCGCCTGCTATGCTCTAAATTAATTTATTGATCATTGGCGATCGGGAATTTCTGATACCTGATAATAAAAAAAGTGAATCCCGATATAAATCGGAATTCACTTTTTTATTTAACCCAAATCTGAAATCCGGACTATCCTGAAAGCTGGATTTTTGTCAAATCGTTATCTGCTAGGTACCCATCAGCCAGTTCATTGGCACAAGCGAAAGTTTCGGGAAGAAGAGCAGTACGAAAAGCATAAATATTTCAACCAGAAGAAATGGCATTAGATATTTAATGAGCTCCACAATTTTGATATTTCCCACTCCGCATACGACATAGAGTACCGTGCCCACAGGCGGGGTAATGACGCCTATGCCCAGGTTCAGGATAAAGAGAAGGCCAAAATAATAGGGATCGATGCCAATGCTGGTAATCATCGGGAAGAAAACAGGGGCAAAGATCAGAATATTGGGCGTGAGATCCATTACCATACCAATAAGGAACAGGAAAATATTAATGCAGACAAGCAAGAGCACCGGCGAGTCTTTTAAGGGGGCAAACAGCGCGCCCATTTGGGCGGGGATGTCCGCGGAAGTAATGAAATAGCCTACGGCAGAAGCTGTCGCCACGATGAGCATGACCACCGATGTGGTTCTGGCTGCGGCCGCGCTTACCCGCAAAAGCTGTTTTATGGTCAGTTCCCGATAATACAATACGCATACCACAATGGCATAGACAGAGGCAAAGGCGCCGCCCTCGGTTGGCGTGAATATGCCAAAACGGATTCCGCCCAGAAGAAGCACAGGCATCATGAACGCCGGCGTGGAATCCAGAATAATCTTGATTTTTTCCTGTCTCGTGAAGGTTATTGTTTCATTATAGCCGTCTATGCGCACAATGAAAAACCATACCACCATAAGCGCCAGGCCTATGAAGATACCCGGAAACAGGCCAATCATGAAAAGCTTGGTGATGGAAAGTCCGCCCACCGTGGCGCCAAGTAAAATAAAATTGGTGGAAGGCGGAATAATTGGTCCCAGAATGGCGCCAGAAGAAATTATGGCTCCGGCGCGACCAGGTTTATAGCCCACTTCCTTCATCATTGGTAAAAGAAGGGCGCCAAGGGCCGCGGCCTCGCCAACGGACGAGCCCATCAGACCGGCAAAAATTATACTGGAAATGACTGCCGCATAGCCAAGACCGCCCCTGACTCTTCCCATCATCAACTGCGCAAGCTGCACAACTCTTTGGGAAAGGCCGCCCGCGGCCATAATCTCGCCGGCAAACACAAAGAAAGGTATGGCCATTAGAGGATAGTTGTTGGCTCCGTCCAGCATTGAGTTGGCAATCATGATCGGATCAAAGAAATCCGCGTGAAGCATCAGGACGATAGCGCAGATAACCAGCACCAGACAAATGGGAATGCCAAAGAAAAGAAAGAAGAAAAGGGTCGCAAGAAAAATAAACAGTTCCATATCTTTCTCCTACCCTTTCTTGAAATCCGCGGCTGGCCGTTTTATCACCGCGATAAAATCACGAAGCTGTATAATAAGGGAGCAGAAAGCCATAATTGGCAATGTTCCGTATATAAATGTCATGTTGACTCCCGTGGAAACTGAAAGCTGGTCATATGTTTCAAGCACATACTCAACCCCGCCCCACAAGAGAATCGCCATGACAATCATGCCGACAAGTCCGGCAAAAATCTCCAGCGTTTTTCTTGTGACACCCTTGAACATATCAACAAACATATCAACCGCTATATGTTTTCTGCGGTAAAAAGCCTCAATCGCTCCAAAGAAAGTAATGTAGATAAAGAGAAATCTTGCCCATTCTTCACTGGGCGGATAACTGGAAGAAAACAGATAACGCAGCATGGCGTTATAAAAAACAAGGCCAATCATTCCAAGAAAGATGACGGCGCAAAATATCTGAAAAAGAAACTCTCCAGTAGAATCCTTTTGGGGAGAAGGATCCACTTCCGGTATTGTATCCAGAACTTGGGCATATTGTTCCGGATTGCTTGCGCTTTCCTGCCGTTCAGGTTTTTCTGGCATTGACGACCTCATTTTCTTGTTAATATTAAATTATACAGGATAAAGCCTTCTTCAGGAAGGCTTTATCCCCAATATTGAAGCTATTCTTTATGAAGAAACATAAAACCCTTGCAGGAAAACCTGTTTATTGCGCGGCAGCCTGACGATACTTGGCGGCGCTATCAAGAATCTCCTGGGCGTTGGGCACATGCTGCTTGCTGTTGGGATCTGTAAACAGGGACCAGCTTCTCTGCCCAGCTTCCTGCATATATTTCTTCAATTCCGGAGTGGGCTCGGAAATATTGGCCTTTTTGCCGTTTTCCTTGGGAGTTGTAATGGTCTGGGCAGCCTTGGCGTCTTCCTCGGCCATCAGCTTCCATACGTCTTCAGCCGCCATTGCCGCTGCCTGGTCAAACCATTTACGGTCCTGTTCGGGAAGACTGTTATAGAATTTGTCATTGATAAACAGGGAATGGAGAACGAGAATATGACCGGTCTTGGTTATTTCTGGCGCATATTCATATACGCCGGTGGAGGCGATATCGGTCAGGGGGCTGTCGCCGCCGTCAATCGCGCCGGATTCAATTGAAGTCATGACTTCGGCAAAAGGCATGGGCTGACCAGAAATCCCGGCTTCCTTGGCAAAATTGGTGTAAAGGGGAATGTTGGGAACGCGCATCTTCAGACCCTTGATATCATCAATGCTCTTGACGGGCTTCTTGGTATAAAAATGCCTGAATCCCAGGGGAAACACGTTCATTGTGCGCATGCCGGACTTTTTATCAAATCCGTCGGTGATAAGCTTGAAGGTATCTCCCTGCATTGCGCGATGGGCATGTTCCAGATCATCATAAAGCATGGGAGTTTCCAGCATCGCCATGGCGGGATGGAATTTGGACATCTGTGTGCCGGTGGCGCACATCTGGATTGTTCCGCGCCTGGTCTGATCAATATAGGAATCTTCCTTGCCAAGCTGGCTGTTGGGATAAACCCTTACGTCATACTTGCCGTCGGACAATTCCTTGAGATACTCCCCGAACTTGTGCATACCTACGGTTTCCGGCTCGCCTTCAGGTTTCATGCCGGCAATCTTGATGATTTGCGCGGCGTCGGCTTTGGGCGCAAAGAAAAAGGCCATACCGCAAACAAGTCCCAATGCCACAAAGAGGGCAACAAAACGTTTCATCAAACTTCCTCCTTTGATGTTCTGACGCAGAATTTTGAAATTGTTCCCGCCCTTATATCGCTCCAATAATCCATGTATGTTCAGGCGACAATTTCATCCATATACAACTTTTGATAACTTTAACTGAGCTATGCCATAAACTTCAATCCCTTTTTTACAAAAATTAAAAAAATTTTTTAATCCGTGTCGGGCAACAGATATTCTACATAATTTTAATGATAAATTCCATTAGCTTATAAAATTAAAGGCAAAAAAATTCCAGAATGGCCTTTTTTTCGATCAAAATTTTTCCGGATAAATTTATAAAATCCTCTCCACTATCAAGATAATTAATGAATAAAATCCTTGACAAAGATCCGAATAACAATCAAAAATTACGAACATCCTGCCGGAATGGTGGAATTGGTAGACGCAGCGGACTCAAAATCCGCCGGGCTTCGGCCCTTGAGAGTTCAAGTCTCTCTTCCGGTACCATAAATTTCAAGGGGTTGGCCTGAAAAAGCCGGCCTCTTTATTTTTGTCCGAAATTCTGTTTTACGTCCATTTTAACGCCTGCTTTGAGCTGACTGACGGATAATTTTTTAAGCGACCCGCGAATGCGTTCCCAAATTCTCCATGGTGATTCTATCAAGCTGATCAGGACAATAGAATCCTCGTCAATCCATGCCATTATATCCGATATTCCCTACG
>CAYNKM010000011.1:0-15102 GCA_964397795.1 uncultured Desulfovibrio sp.
ATCTGATTATATTTTTTTTGCAAATTTTTACAGGCTTTTTCGGCTGCTTCCTGACTGGAAAAAATTCCATACATTGAAGAGCCGCTTCCACTCATTCCGGCTGCAAGAGCTTTATTAGCCAGCAATTCCTCTTTTATTATGGCCAGGGATGAATGACGGCTGAAAACCGGTTTTTCCAAATCGTTATATATATTTAAAATAATATCTTCAAGTTTTGGATTTTCCAAAAGAAAGGATTGTGTATCCTTCAAAGAAGGCTTTGTCAAGTCTTTTTCCGTATTATCGCGGTCACCGCCAAACATTTCATCATAAGTCCTGAAAGCCCAGGCGGTTGAGACATGAATTTCGGGACAGATCAGGACAAGATGGATTTTAGGTATTTTTCCTTTGATTATCTCAAGATTTTCACCCGAGCCCGTCATTATGGCGGGCTGGCCTGCCAGAAAAAAGGGTACATCCGCGCCTATCTGAAAAGCAAGATAGGCCAGATCCTTTTGGGACAGGGGGCGAGGGGATATGTCATTCAGATATAGTAAAAAGGTGGCGGCGTCGCTGCTGCCGCCTCCAAGACCGGAACCGGCGGGAATCCTTTTTATCAGTTTCAGGTAGAGATTCGGGCGAAAATTCACAGCGTCCGCATAAAAATTATAAACCTTGTCCAGGATGTTGTTTTTATTTATTTTTTTACATTCCAGGGATAGTCCTGGACAGCTGGACGGACTGATTTCCAGAATATCATATAGTCCATACAGGGGAAAAACAGGAGAAAATAATTCGTGGAACCGGTTTTCGCGAATGCCTGTGATTCTTAAGCCCAGATTGATTTTGGCTGGCGGCAGAAAACGTTTCACAGACTTTCAACAATAATATTTTCATTGGTAAAGACACAAATTTCTGAAGCTATCGCCATCGCATCCTTTACTATTGTTACAGCATCCAGATCGGAATGACGCAATAAAGCCCGCGCCGCCGATAACGCGTATGGGCCTCCGCTTCCTATCGCGGCCGCGTTATCGTCTGGTTCGATTACATCTCCTGTTCCGGCAAGCAGAAGAATATGCTCCTTGTCTGCCAGAAGGAGCATGGCTTCCAGTTTTCTTAAATATTTGTCCTTGCGCCAGTCTTTGGCCATCTCAACAGCCGCTTTTACCAGGTTTCCATGCGTTTCTTTCAGTTTTGATTCAAAAAGCTCAAAAAGGGTAAAGGCGTCCGCTGTCGCTCCGGCAAAACCGGCCAGGACAGAATCCTGATAAAGGCGTCTTACCTTATGCGCTCCATGTTTCATGATCATGGTCTGTCCGAGGGTCACCTGTCCGTCTCCAGCCATTGCCACCTGGTTTCCCCTTCGTACGGCAAGAATAGTTGTCGCATGCATATCCATCAGCTTTTATCCCAGATTTCCTTTCTTTCTTTATATATATTTTCCAGCCTGTTCAACGCGCTTAGGTCAGATCTATTTTTGCCCAGTTCTCTTGCCTGTTTTAAGTATCGCTCGGTTAATTTTTTATTATTGGCATACATTGCGCCATAAGCAAGATGAATATAGGCATTGTAATTATCGCCAGCCTGGCCCAAAGAGCGGCCAAAGGCTTCATGAACTTCGGGATCCTGGGGAACACTGCGGAGAACGTCCCTGTAATATGCGGGCGCGTTTTTGCTCCTTCCTGTCTCGTCAAGAAGCCGCGCGTAATAAAAACTGGCCATATAATCCTTGCGATCTTTTTGCATCGCCTTTTTCAGCAAATTTTCCGCCTTGGCCATATCTCCCTTGCGAAAATGGAAGATCCCGGCCTGGCGCAAAACCAGGGGATCATCCGGGCTGGCCTGAAGCGCGTTTTCAAAAGCCGTGGCCGCTTCCTTTACACGATTCATTCGTGAGAGCACCATGCCTCTGCCCATCTGTGATAGGCCATCTTTTCCACTAAAACGGTGCAGGGCAGACTGGGTATCGCCATAGCGTGCCCATAAAAGAGTCTGAACCCTTTTAAAACGCGTGTTATCAAAACTTTGGTTTCTGATATGTTCCGGCATCGCGGCCGCGCGGGCAGAAATGGTATTAACCCTGTCTCCAATAGCGGGGTGGGTTGAAAGATAGGTCGGAATATTTACGCCGCTCATCCAGTTTTTTTGTCTCAGGATTTTAAATCCCCCGGCCATCGCGGACGGTGGATAACCGGCCTTGACGAGATATTGCAGACCGGTATTATCGGCATCACTTTCATCCAGACGGCTATAATTCAGCATTGCGGACTGACTCGCGCCCGTGGCGGTAGCCGCAATGGGGGCTCCGGCAGGGCCACCAAGAGCTATGCCGGCAACAGCGAGAAGAAGAGACCCCAGGGTAAGATATTGCGCACGTTCCATTCGGGCAGATACATGACGATGGGTGACATGGGCGAGTTCATGAGCAAGAACTCCCGCAAGTTCCGCCTCATTGTTCAGATTCATCAGCATTCCAGAAAAGACAAAGACAAAGCCTCCGGGAACGGCGAAGGCATTAAGCGCGTTGTGCAGGATTACCGAAGCCTTGAATTCATAAGGCTGGGGCGGCATTGCCTTTTTCAATCTCTCAAGAACATCATCCATGTAATATTTTATTTCAGGATCTTCAATGATGGGCATGGAGGAACGCATCATTACGTCAAATTTCCGTCCCATCTCTTTTTCATCTTTCAGTGAAATTCCGCCAAAAAAGAAGGCATGCGCGTGAAATGGAGAAAATGTCAAAGAGAAGGCAAGGCAAATAAACAGAATATATTTTGTCAAGGAAAGCATAAGAATTCTCATCAGGCGAGATCCCATACCTGGCCTGCCGGAGTATCCCTGACTATAACGCCCAGGGAAGACAGCTCGTCCCGGTATTTGTCTGAAAGAGGATAGTCTTTTTTTAGTCTGGCCTCTTTCCTTTTTTCCAGAAGGTCGTTAAGCCTTGCATAATCAAGTCCGATCCGCTTTGCCTGAATGGATCTTAAATCTTCAAGAAAGTTCTCGGGATTCTGGCCAAAAAGTCCCAATTCCCTCTCCCACAAGGATGCCCTTTCCAAAAATTGTTCATAAATTTCTCTGGACGCTTCCAGGTTACGCAAGGATTTGTTTTCCAGTATATGATTTACCAGCCGGACATCGGAAAAAATGTGCCCAATCGCCTGGGCGGTGTTCAAATCATCATCGAGGGCATTCTTGAAATTTGTGCCGGACTGTCTCCATTCTTCCATGATATTTGCAGGCAGCTCGCCTTTTTTAAAAGAGGATCGGGATAATAAAATATCCTTAATTTCTTTCAGGGAAGAATATACTCTTTTTTGTCCCTTTTCCGCCTCTTCCATTGCTTTTTCGCTAAAATCGATGGGACTTCTGTAATGCTTTCCAAGAAGAAAAAAGCGCAGGGTTTCTGGAAGCCAATCCTGAAGGATATCGCGAATAGTTTTGAAATTCCCCAGCGATTTGGACATTTTTTCAGAATCAATCTGGACAAAGCCATTGTGAACCCAGTATTTTGCCAGCTGGCAATCGCAGACCGCTTCAGACTGGGCTATTTCATTTTCATGATGGGGAAAAACCAGATCCTGACCTCCGCCGTGAATATCAAGCGGGAGATAGGGCAGACTCATGGCCGAACATTCAATATGCCATCCGGGTCGTCCAGGTCCCCATGGACTTTCCCAGGACGGTTCGCCTGGTTTGGCAGCTTTCCAGATTGCGAAGTCAAGAGCGTCTTCCTTTTCTTCGCCAGGAATTACCCGCGCACCTGCCCGCATATCATCCAGATCCCTTCCGGATAACTTGCCGTAAGGCTCGTATTTCCTGACCCGAAAATAAACGTCTCCGCCGGGAGTGGGATAAGCGATTCCCTTTTTTATAAGTTTTTCACATAAATCTATAATTTCAGGTATATAATCGGTGGCCTTTGGTTCTTTATCCGGACGCTTTACCCCAAGCCTGTCCATATCTTCATTGAAAGCCCGCATGTATGTGTCGCCGACTTCTTTCCAGTTCCGGTTTTCAGAATTTGCCCTGTTTATAATCTTGTCATCAATATCGGTAAAATTTCTAATAAATTCAGTTTGATAACCCAGTCCCTGCAAATGCCGGACAAGGGAGTCAAAGACTATGGCCGATCGGGCATGGCCAATATGACAATAATCATAGGCGGTTATGCCGCATACATAAAGACGGATTTTATTCCCGTTTACTGGAATGAATTCTTCTTTATGCCGGCCAAGCGAATTATAAATTTGCATTATCAAAATCCGGTTTTAGGGAAAATGGGAACCAGGAATAAGTTTTCAGAGGTCAAGAAATGTATCACATGAAGTCTGATATTGTCTCAAACGGAATATAATAGCGCTTCCGTCCCAATATTCAGGCGATAGGAAACAGGGTTTAAAAGCGGCGGTCCGGATGTGATTTAAGAGGGATTGTCCAGTTCCCTGATACGGCGTTCATGTCTGCCGCCTTCAAATTCGCTTTCCAGAAATGCCATGGTTATGGCAATGGCCAGTTCGCTTCCTGTTATTCTTGCGCCCAGACATAATATATTGGCATTATTGTGCCGTCTGGCAAGGCGGGCCTGGATTTCCATGGTGCACAGGGCCGCGCGTATTTCCTTGAAGCGGTTGGCGGCCATTGACATACCAAGACCTGTGCCACAGATCAGAATTCCGCTTGACTTGTCGGCTTCCACAGCGCGGCAAAGTTTTTGGGCAATAAGGGGATAGTCACAGCTATCCTGGTTATGAGTCCCATGATCAATAATATTTATACCCATGCTTTTTAGGGTATTGGAAAGCAGAGTTTTGAGCTCAAAACCGGCATGGTCTGATCCTATATGAATATCGCGCATAACTGCCTCCAATCAGGACGGACGGTATTTTGACAGGGGAAGTCTTGGCGTATTGGGTGGGAAAGCGAGTTCCATCTGCTCAACGTTAAAAGCTTCAGCCTTTTCCCTTTCCTTGACAAGAACCAAAGCCCTTTTGCCGTCAGAGTTGAGAAATTTAATGCTTCTGGGTAAAAGACTGTTATCTTCGGGAGTGATGGACATTTGCCAGCCCTGTTTTCCCTGGGACCAGAAGACGGGCACGCCCTCCGGATTAACTTCCAGCGTGCCTTTTGGGCCAGAATCAAGCGCATATGCAATGCGCCCATCTTTTCCGGTCTCAGCGGAGGAGTAGGAAGATCCGAAAACCCGTCTGTAATTTCCATTAAGAATCGCCGCCAGCATCTGAAGATTAAACGGCAGGGGCATTCCCACCTTAAGGAGAGGCTTTTCTTCGCCCTCATGGAAATATAACTTGTCTTCTCTTGGAGAATAGAGAATGAACTCTTTGGGAGAGTCGGAGATTTTTGCCACCGTGACCCCAACTCCGGCCATTATATCCATTCTGAGGTGTTCGGAATCATTGCCCCAGAGGATTCCTGTCACCCTTCTTGTATTTCCTTCTTCGCCAAAACGGAGACTGAACTGAATCCTGTAGGGCTCGGGTTCAGTCTTCATTTCCATCAGATCCCAGCGCGCCTGGGCCATTTCCTGTTCCGGTGATTCGGATACCGGGCCTGTTTTGGCGCAGGCGTTAATAAGGAAAATCAAAAGGAGAAAAAGTATTTTTTTCATATTTGAGATAATTTTTTGCGAATGTCAGAAACATTTGCAGGTTTAAGTTCTATGGCTCTGCGGAAAGCCTTGCGGGCCTCTTCCTTGTGGCCTTTTTTTAACGCGATATCACCATAGTGATCCCAGATGGCGGCGTCATTTGTGGATTCATCAAGTTTTATCGCGCGGCGAATTTCGTTCAAGGCTTCGTCGTCCTTTCCCGCCCTGTGCAGCGCCCAGGCCAGGGAATCAACAATGTAGGCCTGATCCGGAGACAGTTTGTCTGCTTTACGGAGCATTTCCAGAGCTTTGTCAATCTCCCTGTTTTCTTCCGCAAGAGAAAAACCCACATAATTCAGAGCCTGAAAATTATCCGGTTCCCTGGAAATTATTTGTTCCATTACCTTAAAAGCTTCCGCTTTTTCGCCTTTTTCATCCAGGAGGGAGCCAAGAAGAAATGCCAGTTGAGTGTTGTCGGGCCACTTCCCTGCGGCCTGTCTTGCAAGAGCCAGCGCTTCTTCCGTTTTCTTTTCCCGCGCAAGCAGACGGATTTTCATATCCATCAGCTCAAAAGAGTCAGGAAATTCCTTCAACGCCTTGTCCGCTTCTGCTAGGGCCTGGGCTATCTTGTTTGCTTCGGCATATAACTGCACCCTTAACAAGCCAGCCTTTTCAATTCCCGGCTTATTGGGAGGAATGTTATTCAGCCAGGAAAGAGCCTGAGGCAGGTTGCGTCTTTGTTCATAAACTATGTCGGCAAGAAGCAGGTAAACCTCAACAGGAGCGTCCGGCTTTTGCGCAATTTGCTTAAGTATATTTTCTGCCTGTAAATAGTGTCTGGATTGCAGAAGCATATTTGCCGCTGCAAGGCGGAAAGGAAGCGCTTGCGGGCCCTGCTTTATGTATTGAAGGGCTTTATCCGGCTGTTTTAGGCGTAAAGAAAGATTAATTAATCTTAAGGCAATTTCCTGCGGAGAAAACTGAAGTTTTAATAATTTTTCATAAGTGGTTCTGGCTTCCCTTAAATTGCCATCCTGCTCCAGAGCCACCGCCAAATCCGCTATTGCTTCCACAAAATCGGGCATCCCTTTTACGGCCTTGCGCAAAAAAGGCAAAGCTTCCTTTCTTTTACCCATGCCAAGCAAAGCTTTTGCCTGGTAGTAATCAACAAGAAAAGTGCGTTCTTTTGCCGATATGGAAGACAGGATTTTTCCCGCCTCATCAAACTGGTTATCTTTAACCAGCTGCAGGGCAAGTTCCAGGCGGGCTTCCAGGTTTCCTGGATGTCTGTCCAGATACGAACGCATTAAATCCACGCCTCTGGAAGCCATGCCATGTTCGCCAAAGGCATCTGCCAGAATAAGGTTCAGGTTTATGTCATCAGGATAAGCCGCGATTGCCTGCTCCATGAATGGAATCACCGAATTTGACTTTCTGCTGGTAAGCCAAAGACCGCCATCCTGCCATATTGAGGGAGAAGATCCGCTTTTTGCCAATAGCGGCGCGATCTCCAGAAGCGAGGCCTCATCCTCGTCAAGGATTGAATGAATCATAAGGAGATAGGCATATGTCTCGGTCGCGTCCTTTGAAAGCTCTTCTTCCTGGGGCCTTGTTTCTATGGCTTGAACCTGGCTTGTTCCCGGACTTGTGGCAGTTTCCGTTGCCGGTTTGTCATCCCGAAGCTTTTCTTCGGTCGCCTGGTCTTGCGGGGACGGATCTTTATTGATTTGCTGTTCCGGAACCTGATCCTGCTCTTTGGTCCCATTCGGCAAAGACGGTTCTTCCCTGACCTGGGATTCCAAAGCCGGATTTTCCGGAGTTGGCTTTTGATCAGGATTTTCAGGCTGGGTATTTACAGGCAGGCGGGAAGGCGCGGCTGGTTCCGATTCTGCAGAATAAACGCCCGCAAATGGCCAAAAAGCCAGCACAAGCGCGAGAAATGCGGAAAAGAAGAGATAATGTCTAGGCATTTCCGCCTCTTATATATAAATAATATTTCTTGTTCATTCTATGTTTCCACTATCCATTCATGAGAAAAGTCCTTTATGCCATCGGTAAAATGCTTTCGGATCTTTTCCAGAAGTCTTGCCTCCAGCTGACGCACCCTCTCGCGAGTAATATTATATCTTTCGCCAATCTCGCGTAAGGTCACCGGTTCATCAGCAAGGAGGCGATGCTGAAGAATATATTTTTCCTTTTCATTAAGACGTGGAATGATTGTCTTGATTTTTTCCTGGATTACATCGCTTATTTCCATTGACGCGAGACATTCTTCCACTCCAGGCTCCAGCGCGGGCAGAAAATCAATTTTACTGGAAGAGCCGCTTTCATCCCCAACCTGGACATTAAGGGAAACATCGGTGGAGGCAAGACGCTGTTCCATCTCATTTATCTGATCTTCGCTGACTCCAAGTTTTTCCGACAGCATACCCGCGTCCGGATCAAAGCCCTGCGCGATAAGCTTTTGGCGCTCCCTGTTCAGATTATAAAAAAGCTTGCGTTGAACCTGGGTTGTACCAATTTTGACCATTCTCCAGTTGTCCATAATAAACTTGAGAATATAGGCCTTAATCCAGAAAGACGCGTAATATGAGAATTTTATCCCCTTTTCGGGGTCAAAACGGTTGACGGCCTTGAGCAGACCGACATTTCCCTCCTGAATAAGATCAAGCACATTTTGCATCCAGCGCCGCTGAAAATCCATGGCAATGCGCACAACAAGTCTCAAATGGGAAGAGACAAGCTGAAATGCGGCGTCAGGATCGTTATTATCCCGCACCTTGATGGCGAGTTCATGTTCCTGTTCAGGAGTGAGCATGGGGAAATTACTGACTTCCCTCAAGTATAAATTAAGACTATCCCTTGCGCCCCTCGGGCTTGGCAGCCGCGCGGTATCCACAACAAGCAGGGGATTTTCCTCTCCATCTTCGGAAGAGTCAAGCAAATCGTCAACATCATCAAGAAGGAGAGCGTCATCCTCAACGGGCAGCAAATCAATATCCTGAAGATAGGAATCAGTTTCAAACTCCGGCTCCCGACTGAAGATATCAACGTTATCTTCCGAAACCTGGGTCTTGTCCTCCTTCACTTTCTGCGGCAGCCGGATTTCCTCCTTTTTTGCCGTAGTCAGGGCCATGGCGTCTTTTGTTATATCGGTTTCTGGCTGCTTCCTGTCCTGGCCTCCTGATTTGGAATTGACGGGAATAATCTTGCCCTTTACGCGTTTAACTACATCCATATTACCTTCCGCCATACGGATTCAAATATTGTTATTTCTTGGGATAAATTAATTGGCGGATGCCGCTTTATATAAAGTTTGGCAACCTTGTGCAGTCCGGCATTAAAAGAATGGCGCAATCCTGTAATAATCGGAATCCGCTTCATGTTTGTAATGAAAGAAATCCGGAAACAAGCTGTCATTGCAAATATTTTTATAACGATAAATATCCGAAGCCATATTATAGTTTTGATTTGTTTTTTTCAATCTTTTTCAGTACAAAAAACAGGAAGGGTAACAGAGGGATAATTATATATTTTAGGATATCCAGATGAAAATTGCCCTTTAAATCAATTTTTGGACCAATTAAAATAACCGGCGGGAAGCTGTAAAATGTTTTCTGATTTTAGAAAAATTCTGTCTTCGGGAAAACTCCTCTTTCTGGATGGGGGTATGGGTTCAATGCTCCAGGCGGCGGGAATGCCGGCGGGTGTTCCTCCGGAAGAATATTGTCTGGAACACAGTAATATTTTGATGAAAATTCAGGGCGAGTACGTTGAAGCTGGCGCGGATATAATCACTTCATGCACTTTCGGGGCAAATCGCTTTAAGCTTTCCCCGGCAATGAATGTTTATGAAGTTAATAAGACCCTTGTCCAGATGGCAAAAGAGGCAATATTAAAACAGCATCCGGATCGTCAGATCTTTGTCGCCGGCAATGTCGGTCCTACTGGCCGTTTTGCCAGACCATTGGGTGATCTTGAGCCGGAAGAACTTATAGGCGCTTTTGAAGAACAGATTAGGGGTCTTTATGCGGGCGGGGCGGATCTGATCTTTATTGAAACCCAATTTGATTTGGCGGAAGCCAGGGCTGCCGTTGTCGCCAGCCGCAACGTCTGTGATCTTCCCGTCATGGTTTCGATGACTTTTGAACACGGTCTGAGCCTTACCGGATCAACGCCGGAAATTTTCGCGGAAACCATGCTGAATATGGGAGTTGAAGTAATAGGGACAAATTGCAGCCTGGGCCCGCAGGAAATGATTCCTGTAGTTGAAGAAATTCTGAAATGCGATGTCATTCACGCGCTGGCCGAACCAAACGCGGGACTGCCCGAATTAAAAGACGGGCTAACAGTCTTTCCCCTTCAGGCTGACAATTTTGCCCAGATAAGCAGCCGTTTTGCGGAAATGGGCGTCCAGATTCTGGGAGGATGTTGCGGAACAACTCCCGCCCACATAAAAGCGTTAAGGGCTCTGGCCAAAAAAGCCGAAAGGAAAAGGGAATACAAAAAAAATAATGGCGTTGTCTTGACCAGCCGATCCCGTCTTGTGCGGATTGGCGCCGGCAATCCCCTTGTAATTATAGGAGAGAGAATTAATCCCACCGGAAAAAAGGCCCTGACGGCCGAGCTGCAGAAAGGAGACTTCAGGCTTGCCCTGCGGATGGCTGATTCCCAGCTGGAAGCGGGAGCGAGAGTTCTGGATGTCAATGTCGGAGCCCCCCTTGTGGATGAAGCCGAACTCTTGCCCGCCTTGACCGAACTCCTGATAGCGCGTCAACCCGCCCCTATTGCGCTGGATTCTTCCAATACCCAGGCTATTATAAACACTCTTCCCTGGTGTCCTGGTTCTTTTCTGGTCAATTCCATTAATGGTGAACCTGAAAGAATGGAAATTCTCGCCCCTCTCTGCCGCCGTTATGGAGCTCCCTTTATTCTTCTACCTTTAATGGGGGCAAAATTACCTGAAAGCGCGGAAGAGAGAATTAAAATTTGTGAAAAAATTCTTGAAAGGGCGGAGGCACTTTCCATTCCCAAACGGCTCATACTGATAGATATTCTCGCCCTTTCTGTATCATCAACAAAAGACGCGGCAAACGAATGTCTTAAAATGATCCAATGGTGCGTGGAGAGGGGACTGCCAACCACGCTTGGTTTATCCAATATTTCTTTCGGCTTGCCAGCCAGACCACTGCTCAATACTGTTTTTCTCGCAATGGCGAGAGGCGCGGGCTTAAGTTCCTGTATTGCCAATCCGGATATTCCCCGCATGCATGAAACGATCGATTCCATTTTTGTTCTTGAGGGTCATGACAGGGATGCCTTGCGCTTTATAGCGGGATACGCGAACTGGAAAAGCGATGGCCAGGGAGCGGGGACAGTGGCGTCCACGGCTAAAAGCCGTAATCTGTACGATATAATACTTACGGGAGATCAGGAAACCCTTCCGGACATATTGAATGAGGAATTGTCAAAGGGAACAGAACCTTTTAAAATTGTGAATGATATATTAATCCCCGCGATTACCGAAGTTGGCGCCAGATACGAAAAAAAGGAATATTTTCTTCCCCAGCTGATTCGGTCTGCTGAAACGATGAAATTGGCGTTTAAAACACTTCAACCATTGTTGCAGGCGGAAAAGGGAGATGAACAGCGTCCAACCATAGTTATGGCGACGGTTGAAGGAGATATACACGATATAGGTAAAAATATAGTTTCCCTTCTTCTTGGAAATCATGGCTTTGAGGTTATTGATGCGGGCAAGGATGTGTCCGCTTCCGATATTGTGGCTTGCGCTGAAAAAAATAATGCCAGTATAATTGGTCTTTCCGCACTCATGACAACAACAATGGTGCGTATGGAAGATACCATTAAATTGTTAAAACAAAGGGATTTGCCCATTAAGGTAATGGTTGGAGGAGCCGCCGTCACACAGGCCTTTGCCGATTCCATTGGAGCGGACGCTTATTGCCCGGATGCGGTTAGCGGGGTGAAAACTGCCCTGACCCTTCTAAAAAATGGCGTCTAATGTGATTTTGTTCACTATTTTTATTGATAAATATATAGAAAATCTTAAAATATTTTGAAAACAATTCTACCAGATAGTTTTGGAGGACATTATATGAAAAAATTGTTATTCTGTCTGTTTTTATGCCTTTTTTCCGTTAATGTCTGGGCGCAGGATGCGATACCCGCGCTGGACAAGGCTGGTCTGGCCAGCCTTGTTAATCAGAACAAGGGCAAGGTAATCATGCTTAATTTCTTTGCGACATGGTGTCCTCCCTGCCGGGTTGAGCTTCCGGAACTGGTAAAACTGCGGCTTAATTATCCGGAAAGTGATTTTCTTCTCATTGGTCTTTCCGTTGATGAAAACCGGGATACTGTGCCCCAGTTTATAAAACTTGCCGGAGTAAACTATCCCGTATATATGGCTGGCCAGGATATAACGGAAGAATTCAGGATTTCAAGCGTGCCTCATAACACTTTTTATGCTCCTGATGGTAAAATCATAATATCCGAACCAGGTATGGCCACCACCGATGTCCTGGAAAAAGTTGTCAATGATCTTATGGCCACCAAATAAAAATTTACCCTGTCAAGCTAATTTTTTTATAATGTTACCGATATTATAAGTATGAAGATGACCAATAGGTTCCGGCATCGTGCGGAACAGGACAAAAGCTTATAAATTATGAGTACAGACGCCGCTTATAAACAGGATTGTGGGGATAAAGGACTGGCTACCTGCTTTACCAGGGATGAAATTGAAAAAAGGGTTTCTGATCTGGCAAGGCAGATAGACGCAAGATATGGCGATGAGCCTCTTGTGGCTGTATGTGTCCTGAAAGGCGCTTTTATTTTTTTTAGTGATCTGGTTCGCAAACTTTCCAATCCCAATCTGGAACTGGATTTTGTCCGCCTGTCCAGTTACGGTAAATCTACCAACAGTTCTGGCCACATCATATTTAATAAGGATGTGGAAGTGGATTTACGCGGCAAGAATGTTTTGATTATAGAGGATATTGTGGACAGTGGCCAGACCATGCAATTCCTTTGTGATCAATTCAGGGCCAGGAAGCCCGCAAGCATAGCCATCGCTTCCCTGGTTGACAAAAGGGAACGTCGGATCGCCAATGTGCCTGTGGATTTTCCAGGTTTTGTCGTGGATAAGGGTTTTCTGGTTGGCTACGGAATGGATGTGGGAGAAAAAAATCGCACCTTGCCTGATATATGCAAACTGGAGCAATAAAAGGAAGCCGGAAAAATGCCTCGCTTGATGCCTGGCGACGCTCTTGGACTGTGTAAATGTTTTTCTGGAGTAATGCATGGAAATAAGCTGTCCAAAATGTTCAAGCAGATTTAATCTGCCAGACAGTATGGCAAAGCCGGGCGCCAAATTACGATGCACGGTCTGTAAAAACGTTTTTCAACTGCCGGGCAAGACGCCTTCTCCCGATCTTGATTCCCAGGGCGGGGGTAATGATTTACTGCCAGAAATTCCCAAAAGACGTAAAAGCCGTTTTTTGCTCTGGCTTCTTGTTGTCCTCATTCTTCTTGCCATAAGTGGCGCAGGAGGCTGGTATTATCTTAAATACGACGCGACCCCGCCAGAGACAGGAGAGGAAATAGCCAAGAAGGTCGAACGCCTGACCATGCGCAATGTCCGGCAATACAATTTGCTCAATGAAAAATCTGGAAAAGTTTTTGTCATAGAAGGAAAAGTTGTCAATGAGTTTGACACTCCAAGGGATTTTATTGAGCTTGAAGGGGCCATATACGATGCCGACAAGAATGTCCTCGCGGCCAAAAAGCAGCTTGCGGGCACGCAGCTTTCCCTTTTTCAGCTTCAGGTTTTGACAGAAAAAGAAATGGAGTCTTTCTTGCACAACAAAATGGAAATTCTGGCCAATAATACCAATGTTCCTCCTGGCGGAGAAGTGCCCTTTATGATTCTTTTTTATGCTCCTCCGGATAATGTTGCCGAATTTGGCGTAAAGATTGTGGATGTCAAGACATCCGCCACGCCAGATTAGTACCTGTTGATTTATACAAAAAATTAAATGCTGAATCTGATTATTCGGGGGTTTATAATATGCCGTTTCCCGCGTTGCATATAGGGGATTTGACCGCGAAAATTCCCATTATCCAGGGTGGTATGGGAGTTGGTATTTCATTGGCCGGCCTTGCTTCAGCAGTGGCAAATACGGGCGCCATAGGCGTCATAGCGGGGGCGATGATAGGAATGAGGGAGCCCGATGTTTCCCAAAATCCTGTTGAGGCAAATGTCCGCGCCCTGAAAAACGAAATAGAAAAGGCCCGCGCCAGGACTTCAGGTCTTATTGGAACAAATATAATGGTCGCGCTGACCACTTTTTCTCAAATGGTGAGGGCAGCCATTGAAAGCAAAGTGGATTTTATTTTTGCCGGCGCAGGGCTCCCGCTTGATATGCCCAAACATTTACTTGAACTTTGTGAAGAGAAAAAAAAGGAATTTCATACAAAGCTTGTCCCCATCATTTCTTCAGGAAGGGCGGCAAGCATTATAGCAAAAAAATGGCTTTCCCGTTTCAATTATTGCCCTGACGCTTTTGTGGTTGAAGGACCCAAGGCTGGTGGTCATCTTGGCTTCAAACCAGATGAGCTGGAAAGGGAGGAGCGCTCTCTTGAAGTTCTTGTTCCGGAAGTGCTGGAAGCTGTTAAGCCATTTGAAGACAAATGTGGCCATGCCATTCCTGTAATCGCCGCGGGCGGAATCTATTCCGGGGCGGATATTCGCAAATTTATTGAATTGGGAGCCGCTGGCGTCCAGATGGGCACGCGTTTTGTCGCCACTCATGAGTGCGATGCGGACATTCGTTTCAAGGAAAGTTATCTAAAGGCCAAAAAAGAAGATATTACAATTATTTCAAGTCCTGTGGGTATGCCCGGGCGGGCGCTTTTAAACGAGTTTATTGAAAAATCCAGGGCGGGCCTGAAAAATCCGGTAAAGTGCATTTTCCATTGTGTCAGTACCTGCGAAATGGAAAAAACTCCATATTGTATCGCCCAGGCCCTTATAAACGCGATGCGGGGCAACCTGAAGGGAGGATTCGCGTTTTGCGGGGAAAATGTCTGGAAAGTCAATGAGATTGTGGCGGTTGAAGATCTCATTAAAACATTGGAGCAGGAATATGATTTGGCGGAATCCAGTCCGGCAAATTCCACTCCCAATCCGCGGGGCGACCCTCAATAATTTAAAACGCCAGTTCATGTCCAACTGAAGACAAGGGAGCGAAAAATGCCTTGTTATATTTACATACATGGTTTTAATAGCGGCAAGGGATCGCGGTCAGGCGCGGCCCTGGAAAAGGTTATTGGTGCTCCCGTATTTTGTCCGGTGAATGATTATAGCCAATCCTACCAGGATTGCCTCGATAATCTTGTCAATCAGATTTTCGACAATTGCACAAATGACAAGCTCCGCATTCTGGGCACATCTCTTGGCGCCTTTTATGCCCTTCCATTAAGATTGC
>CAYNKM010000012.1:0-14904 GCA_964397795.1 uncultured Desulfovibrio sp.
GCATTTCGGTTTTTCCGATGCGGAAGTCAGAAAAATGTTGAATTTCTATGGATTGGATGATAAATACGAGTTGCTAAAAAAATGGTATGACGGATATCTTTTTGGCAATGCGAATATCTACTGTCCGTGGGATGTCATCAACTATGTAGACAAACTGCGTGCAAATTCCTGTGCACAGCCTTGCTCTTTCTGGATTCAAACTGCAATATTGTTCTAGATGGAAAATTAACCATTTATCGTTAAGAACCAGCTTGGGACAGATTCCCCAAAATGGCGGAAAGTATTGTCAAACGATAATATCTTTAAATAAATTTATAAAGTTTTTTCATAGCTACGAAGGGGTAAAGGCATGTTCTTTACAACTGCCGGTCTGGAAGTATCTCCTTTTTATCCGTTTGTCTTTGCTTTCGGAATTTCCCTTTTCTGTTCGACAACAGGCATTTCGGGCGCCTTCCTTCTTCTTCCCTACCAGGTCAGCGTTTTGGGCTATGTTCAACCCGGAGTAAGCGCGACCAACCAGATTTTTAATATCCTCGCATGTCCCGCAGGCGTATGGCGTTACGCCAAAGAGGGACGGCTGTTATTACCTTTGGTGGCGTTTATCTCTCTTGGAACCTTACCGGGAGTTTTTATAGGCGCGATTGCCCGTATCAGTATTTTTGCCAGTCCTTCCCGCTTCAAGATTTTTGCCGCTCTTGTTCTCCTATATATTGGAATCCGCATGCTTTTCAGCAAAAAAATGGCAAATAAGTCACTACAAACTTCCCCTGATTTAATCTGCAAAGTCACAGAATTCAATTGGCGAGGTTTCAGTTTCACTTTTAATGGCGAGCAGTTTCATACTGGAAGCAGAAACCTGATAATCCTGAGCCTGATTGTGGGGCTTGTCGGGGGAATATATGGCGTAGGTGGCGGCGCAATAATGTCTCCATTTCTGGTGACTTTTTTTGGCCTGCCAGTGCATGCCATTGCCGGCGCCACCCTTTTTGCCACGTTTTTGACATCTGTGGCTGGAGTTTCGTTTTATTCCCTGCTTTCCCTCTTCTGGAATGTTCCTGCCGCGTCACCAGACTGGCTTCTTGGCATCTGTCTTGGACTTGGCGGAATGCTGGGAATGTATTGCGGAGCTTCCCTGCAAAAATATATCTCCCCCCGTGTTCTCAAGTTTATGCTGGTTATCATTATTCTCGGTCTGGCAATCCTTTATCTTGTACAGTCCCTGTTCTGAAACTCCCGTTCATCTTACTTGTTTAATTTGGTAATTATTACTGTAAAATGGATATAATAGTCGGGAAATTGAGACAAGGGCAGCCAGCAAAACCTTTTTATCTCTTTTTTATTCCTGCTTTCCCTGTTTAAAGGAATCTGTTCCTCAAGAGTCCTTGCGGCAAGACATCCCCTGTGAAGGGCTAACGAACCCCATTTGGAACAATTCATTCCAGGCATCCTCCCTCCCCTTATGCTGGCCTTATTCGCGGCTATAATAATTTTGCTTTTATGAATCAGGGCGGCAGGGTATGGATAATTCTCCCATACTGATAAAAATTCTTTTATAAGCTCTGGATCAGGGTCAATGTGGGAATTTAAATTGTCTGTTGGCATTATTTATCAGAATCTTCTCCATAATCAATGCCGAAGCCATTTCTGGGATAGTTCCAGACGGAAAAAATTGAATCTCCCCCTACAATAAGACAGGAACCACATTCAAGGCAGCCTGTATAATCATAATAATATCCCTCGGAATTCCTGGAATAGAGACTGGCCGGACAAGTTTTTTGAACCAGAAGAAAAATTTCCGGATCAGGATCTTCAAGGATTACTATATGGGCTTGTTCAGGATCAGTATAATATTTATTTACCTTTAATCTGGGATTTTTCATAACGCCCCCAACAAGTTCAGACCATCGCGCACAAGATTAATAGCGCCAGTTTCTCTCGCCCTGTTCCAGAATTTTGCCGTAAGACTACGCGCCTCTCCGTCCACAGTAAACATATCTCGCATAAGTCCACAGGCCAGTTGAGGCCATGCTGAAAAAATACGGGAGTTATCAAGGGCTTCCGGGACTCCGTTATATAATTTCATTTCCTTTAGAACGAAACTTTGGGCCAGTTTATCCCTGTAAGCTGAAAGCTTTTCAAAACCAAAATCCCCGGCCTCATGGGCTTCAATAGCGGTTTTTCCAGCCAATTGTCCCGCCTCTATTGCAAAATCCATCCCGCGGACCGTATAGCCTAGATTGATGCACATGGCCGCGGCATCACCTGCCACCATCACTCCATTGCCAAGAAGCTTGGGAATCATGTCATAGCCCCCTTCAGGAACCATATGGGCAGGATAACGGATTACCTTTCCTCCTTCGAGAAGGGGGGCAATTGCCGGATGTCGCTTAAAACGCTCAAGCAGAAATGGAACGCCGGGAGCTTCCTTGTTCACTCCATGCAGGCCATAAACCAGCCCAAGAGAAATGCTGGTTTTATTTGTGTAAAGGAATCCTCCCCCCAGATGCCCATCTGTGGGCGCGCCGGCAAAGAGCCAGGCAAGACCCTGATCATTTATGCAGCCAAAACGGTTACGCATGATTTGTTCATCAAACTCAATAACCTCTTTAACGCCTATCGCGACCTGACCAGGACGGGGCTTTTCGGAAAGTCCAGATCTTTGAGCCAAAATGGAATTGACCCCATCCGCGATTATTACCAATGGAGAGCGGATCTCTTCAGTATCTGTCACAACGCCACAAAAGACTCCATCTTCTTCTATAAGGCGATTAACTCTTGTTGACGCAAGAAGTTTTGCCCCTTCCGCCTCGGCTTTTGACCAAAGCCAGCGGTCAAATTTCGCGCGAAGAACCGTATAGGATCGTTTGCCAAAATCGGGATTTTCCTGACCAGCATATTCCATTGTGACGGTTTCTTTTTCAGTTAATAAAGAAACTTTTTCTGTGGTGACGCAACGCTCAAGGGGGGCTTCCTTCGCCTGACCGCCCAACAGCGTTTTCAGACTATGTGTATAAATACGACCGCCTGTGACATTTTTGGCACCAGGATATTTTCCCCGTTCTATCACCAGGGTTTTTAATCCGCCCTTGGCTGCTTCATAGGCAGCCGCACTTCCAGCCAGACCCGCTCCCACAATTATAACATCATAACTGAACATTTTTTCTCCAGTCAGTTTGAGATTATCCAGGATTCAGAGCCAAAAACAGATTACGAGATGACAAACGCTTATATAATAAGCAGAAAAATCGCTTATAAATAATCTGAATAATTTGATCCTAAAATCTGGCCAAGCATTATTCATCTAAAATTTATATAAAAACAATGAAAATATCCAGACGCCGTATGATTGATATTTTGAAAAATATAAGGATTCAGGAAATGGAGTAGCGGAAAAAATCGGTATTTTTATCCTTTTTCAGACTTTTTAAAAAAGATTTTGCGGCGTCAACACCGTATTTATTATTTAATGTCCAGCATGTATCCGGATTGGGACTTACCCTGTTAACGCTTATGCCCAATGGAATAGCCAAAAGTTCGCAATCATTCCCCGGCCAGGCTCCCGCGTCGGCTATCGCCGCAATTTCCGGAACAAGATATGGAACAAGATTAAGCTTGCTCGTCTCTGGTGGGACAATATCGATCATCCTCCCTGACATAAAGACTTTTAAGTTATATTTTAGGCATATGCCACAGCAGGCATCAAAAACCCTGGCCGCATTGTTTGGCGAAGACTTGAGTCCGATTAATTTATTTTCCAGGCGCATGACAGGAGGGTCAGGCCAGTGAGAAAAAAGTTCTTCAAGTTCTTTTCTTGCTTTAAATATAAGGGGATTTTCAGATTCAGAATTAAATGGAACTGGATAAACGTCTTCATCCAGCTTACCAATATCCGCTCCATCCTGATAGGCGACAAAAATATTTTTCCATAAGTCCTGTGCGAATATATCCCTTAAAGCTTCCCGAAGACTCAAACCGCGCCCGCTTGCAAAACCGAGATGCAATCCGTTTTTCGCGAGCTCATTGAGGATACTTATCATTTCTTCATCCGGCAAGGCAGGAGACAGTTTTCCACCATCATAAACCGTACCGTCAAAGTCCAGGATTAAAGATCTGATTTGAGCTGATTTCAGGCGATCCAGAAAGGCTTTCTGTTTATTTCTCCAGTAAGAGATAAGGCCGGTTTCTTCAAGAATATTAAGTGTGGACCCGGTTTTGAGCAAAATGGGTTCATCCATGACTATTATAGGGAATTTAAATTGGATTGTGCATAATTATCAGTTCTAAAGGATCGAGCAATCCCTTTCCAGACCTTCCGTTGGAGCTTGCGCATTGCGTTTATAAATAAGAATAAACTTGTTTCAAAAATATAAACTTATAAGGACCGGAAATCCACATCGATCCTGACAAGCATATCAGCCTTATTTTTATAAAAAAGATATCCGTATTCATGGCCGTACAAATATAAATTTCTGGTTATTTCCACATCTTTTTGGCAATACTTTATAATTTCTTCAAGTTTGCCCTCCTTCCACCATTTGAGGGCCTTCAGACCATCCGCGGATTTGGGAGTTTGAAGTGTGCTGGAAGCGAAATTGTCAAGAGAAATTTTAACACCAGTTCTGGATTGGACTGATTTTAATATATCCAGACTTTTAAGATTATAGATATCCCCTTTTTTATCTTTCCATTCTTCCCAGAAAGGCAGCAACACCTGATTGTCAAACCTCAAATTATTAAAACCTATTACCAGTTCGCAGGAGGACATGCGGGCAAACATGTCATCCAGTTGATGCTGTTCATAGCTGAAATACTTATCTTCCCTGCTGTCATAAAGCGTCGCAATGCTTACGCCCATATCTCTTGCATTGTTCCAGCCTTTTACTTCCCGCGCTGATCTTCTGGTTTCCACATCAAAAACCACATAATGGGGAAGCTCCAAGGTATTTTCTACAGTATTTGTAATCATGACTTCTGGCAAATTGATTGACGGCTGAGCTTCTGCAATTATATCCAGATTGTCACACAGCTCCTGTCCTTCTGAGCCCGGACTTAAAATTTCATCCAATAGGGTCAGAACGCCAATTTTGCTTAAAGGACGATTCCCCGCTCCGCATTTGGGAGATTGAATACAGCCGGGACAGCCGTCTTCACAGGCGCATGAACTAATAGCCTTTTTAGTGGATTCCAAAATGCGCCGCCCTGCCTGAAAAGCTTCTTTTGTCAACCCAGCGCCTCCAGGGATGGCGTCATAAACAAATACCGCCCCCAATCCGATCTGCGGATGAATGGATATTGATATGCCTCCAAAATCATTGCGATCGGCCACAACTTCCAGAGGAAGCAGACCAATAATGGCATGTTCCAGAGCATGGATCGAACCCATAAAATGAATAAAATTTTCTTCCAGCTTCTTGCGGACAGAATCGGGAATGATGAGACAGATTCCTTCTGTCTCAAAAACATAATCTGGCGCCTTAAGAGTAACCACGCCCAAAAGCCGATTGCCAAAATTTGATCTCTTTTCATATGAAGAAATTTTTTCTGTAATCTTGAGTTTACAGCGCAGAATGGCGCATCTCCCAAGCTCCTTTTCCTCCAAAACCTCAAGTATTTCTGTCTGCTTGTTAGTTCTGATCCTTGTGTGCCAGTCAACGCTTGCCTGACTCGCGACTATTCTCATTCTTCCGTCATCTATAGAATCAATTATATATTTACGGCCACGATGGATATAGATAGCTCCGGGGTGACATTCCTTCCAGGCTCTGAAACCGTCAATCACTCCCGTTGCCTTGCCATTTTGATCTTCTATGACATAGCTATTCCCGCACCCTCTTAAATCAATCCGGTTATGCATCCGTTTACTGGTTGCCAGCCATTCCTGACCATCCTGACTTTTTATCAGGACGTTTCTTTTGCTTAATTTGTCAATTGCTTTTTGAACATCTTCTTTGCTTACCCATTCCTCATTTACGTTTAAAGGTTTTTCAATAGCCGCGCATTCAAGATGTTTTTCAAGAATAAATGGATTATAAGGATTAATAACCGCCTTTTCCGGCGGCCTTATAAAAAAATCCTGGGGATTGCGGATAAAATACTGATCCAGCGCGTCATCTCCAGCTATCACCACTATCGCCGCATCCTGTCCGGCACGCCCTACCCTGCCTCCGCGCTGAAGTGTCTGCATTATTGTGCCTGGATAACCCGCCAAAATACATAAATCCAGTCCGCCAATATCAATTCCCAATTCAAGGGCGCTGGTGCTAATGACAGCCTTGAGCTCCCCGCTGCTCATTTTTGCTTCAATCTCCCTCCTTTCTTCTGGAAGGAATCCAGCGCGGTAGGCTGAAATCTGATCCTTAAATTCTTCCGCATCTGACATGGCCCACATGCTGATCAATTCCGTCATTTTCCGGCTCTGACAATAAACAATAGTCCTTAAATCCTGTTTTAAAGCCCTTTTTAATAATTCAATCGCGCATGTTGAAGATGATTGTTCAGGATCCATAAAAATAAAATGCTTTTTACCCCTGGGCGCCCCCGACTCGTCAATTAACTGTATTTCTTCTTTTCCGGAAAGATTTTTTGCCAAATCCCGAGGATTTCCCAATGTTGCCGAACAGAAAATATATAAGGGATCAGCGCCATAATTTCTGCAGACGCGATTAAGACGCTGGAAAATCTGCGCCATGTGACTGCCGAAGATACCCCTGTAACAATGAGCCTCATCAATAACTATAAATGACAAATTTGCCAGAAAATTAACCCAGCTTTCATGATAAGCCAAAAAGGAAAGATGAAGCATCTCGGGATTCGTCATAATCACGGAAGGAGGGTCTTTTCTGATTTGCCTTCTCTGGAAATCAGGGGTATCGCCATCATACAAGGCTGCGGAAGGTCTGGCGGATTCTGGCCACGAAAGAGAAAGTTTTTTGAAATTGGCCAGCTGATCCTGCGCCAAAGCCTTTAAGGGAAAAAGATAAAGCGCCCTGGCCTCCTGATCCCGTAAAAAATTTTCCAGAAAAGGCAGATTATATATCAGGCTTTTCCCGCTCGCGGTATGAGTCGAGATAATTACCGACTTTCCGGCGCGTATGTAATCCATCGCTCTTGCCTGATGCGAATAAAGGTCAAGCCCATTTTCTTCCAGAATTTTTTTTATTGCGTTGGGCCAGGGGATTTTGCATTCTCCTTTACAGGCAGCGCTTGCCGAAAGCTGACGGTGATGGGCAATCTGTCTGCTTAACTCCCCATCCTTCCGCAACTCTGAAATAAAATTTCCAAGCTGCCCCGAATCTTTAGCTATCATTATCTTCCAGTTTTTCCTTGTTTTGAACCTGGCCAATTACCCTGGCCGGTGTTCCGGCTGCGATACTATCCGGCGGAATATAACCGCAAACAACTGAACCCGCGCCTATTATAACGCCCTTTCCTATATGCGAACCCTTAAGAATAATGCAGTTCATTCCAATCCAGGCAAAATCATCTATTTTAACTGGCCGATCCTTTTCATAGCCGGGGGAATCAATTCTTGCTTCCGCAGGCCAGTGGGCATGAAAATCCGAATCTGTTATGATGCAGTTGGGCGCGATAAGCACTTGTTTGCCAATCTCAATACAGCAAGATCTGGCGCTGATTGAAGTTCCGGAAAGCTGGCTCCTATCGCCTATTCTTATTTCTCCTCCCGAACCAAATACCCGCAGCCGCACGGGAAATGCCAGCGCGCATGCGGTTGCCCTGCGCCAGGAAGATACCAGACTGACATCATCCCCAATGCTTATCTTGCCTCCAGGCCAGCGCATGAGTCCAACAGGACCATGCGCCCTTATTCTCTTTCCAGTTTTAATGCCAAATAGCCTCGCTTTTATATAAAAACGCAATGTGCCAAAGAAAACTCCCCATATCCGCATAAATTCAAGGGAGATAAAGGACAGAATATTGGGTATGTTAAGTCCTTTTTCCCTGACTTTCTGAAAAAAATGTTTCACCTGGTTAAAGACTTCCCTATTAAATAATTCAGGCTATAATATTTTTTATTTGCCAACCGATTAAATTGAAAAAATAATATCGAAATTTTATGATATTTATAAGCATAAATAATGTTGCTGCTTGAATAAATTATTATTTAAAATAAATATGAGTTTGTAAATATTTTTGCCGGAAAAGGAACAGTTATGTCTCAATCCCAGATTCTTCTTGAAGTAGGCACAAATGAATTTGAACTCGTTGAATTTTATATTGATGAGCCAGATGGCTACAGGGGATATTATGGCATAAATGTTTCCAAGGTTGTGGAGATTTCCCGCTCGCAGCCAATAACAGCAATGCCGCAGATGCCCCACCCATCCGTTCTTGGGGCTTTCCCCTTCAGGGATGGTCGTATAGTACCCCTTATAGATATAAGCAAATTTTTAAACAAGGGCGGAGTGGCGAGCAATGATCCCAGGATCATCATAACCGAATTTAATAAGACTCATACGGCTTTTCTGGTTTCTGGCGTAACCCGCATTCATCGCATAAGCTGGAAACAGGTTGAAGCCCCCACTCCCCTTCTTATGGAAATTAGCGGCGGCTCAATTACAGCTGTAGTGCGCCTGGAAGGAAGGGTGGTTTTTGTCCTGGATGCTGAAGCGATCGTGGCAGCCATGAATCCAGCCCTTTCTGTAAAAATGAACGAAACTAACGGCACAATTAATTATGATAAAAAATATCATATCATCCATGCCGATGATTCCGCTTCAATAAGACGCCTGGTTGCCGATTTATTAAAAAAAGAAGGCCGTTTCGAAGTATCGCAGGCTACCGATGGCGAGGAAGCCTGGCAAATGCTCCAAAATTACAAGCAGCAGGCTCTTGAAAGGGATATGCCGGTTTCTTCCATTGTCAATGGCATAATAACGGATATAGAAATGCCCAATCTGGATGGTCTCACTCTTTGTAGATATATAAAAGAAGACCATCATTTAAAAGAGCTGCCCGTCGCCATGTTCTCCTCGCTTATCTCCAATTCCCTTGCCCATAAATGCGAAAGCGTTGGCGCGGACGCCCAATTCGCCAAACCGGATTTGCAGGCAATCAGCGATAAAATGTATGAGCTTATCCAGAAAAAGGAGCAGGATATCAAGACTCCTGAATAAATAAACAAATTAAAACTGCCCTGGTATTTCCAGGGTAGTTTTTCTTTTAGCTTTTAATCCATTCGATTTATGATGTTTTAAGTCCTGTATCATCAATCCGGATCATACTTGCTGGAAATAAAAGAATTTGAATCTGTTTCAGATAAATTTCTTTCCAGCCAGGAATAGTCCCGCTCAAGGAATTATCCAAACGTTTTCACATCAGTTATTTTATCCTTTCCTTTATCCCTCTTGCTCTTTTTTACAATAAGATTTAATTTTTCATCGTCTATAAATAATTTATTCCATATTATTTTCATTCGCCCAAAAGAGGTCCTATGTTTTCCTATATATTCAGAAAGATTTTTGGAAGTCAGAATGACAGATTCCTGCGCAAGGCCAGGACAGTCATAAAAAATATCAATGCTCTGGAAAAGCAGATGGAAGAACTGCCCGATGAAGAATTTCCTCAAAAAATTCAGGAATGGAAAAGGGAAGTTCAGGAAAACGGCAAAAAGCTGGAGGATCTTCTTCCGGAAGTTTTTGCCCTGGTACGCGAAGCATCCAAAAGGACGCTTGGCCTGCGCCATTATGATATTCAGTTGGCTGGCGGTCTTGCACTGCATCAGGGCAATATCGCTGAAATGAAAACAGGAGAAGGAAAAACCCTGGTCGCCACCCTCCCTGTTGTTCTCAATGCCCTGACTGGCAAGGGCGTCCATGTAGTCACCGTTAATGATTATCTGGCTAAACGTGATGCTGCCTGGATGGGTAAAATTTATGATTTTCTTGGTCTGACTACCGGAGTTATTGTCCATGATCTGGAAGATGACGCCCGCAAGCAAGCCTATGATTGTGACATTACCTACGGCACAAATAATGAATTTGGCTTTGATTATCTGCGCGACAACATGAAATTCTATGCCAACCAGCTTGTTCAGCGCGGTCACAATTATGCGATTGTGGATGAAGTGGATTCAATTCTGATCGATGAAGCCAGAACCCCCCTCATAATATCCGGCGCTTCGGAGGAGGCCCTGGACTTGTACCGCACAGTTGATGATATTGTCCGAAAATTAAGTCCGGAAGATTATACCATTGATGAAAAGGCCCGAACAGCCATGCTTACTGACGCTGGCGTTACACGCTGTGAAGAACTGCTTAAGGTTGGCAACCTCTTTGATCCGGCGAATATAACTGCCCAGCATCACATTCTACAGTCTCTGAAAGCTCACAAGGTATTTAAAAAAGACGTTGATTATATCGTCCAGGATGACAAGGTAGTAATTGTAGATGAATTCACAGGCCGCCTTATGGCAGGGCGCCGTTACTCTGACGGCCTGCATCAGGCGCTTGAAGCCAAGGAACATGTGACAATAGCCGCTGAAAATCAGACCATGGCTTCAATTACCTTCCAGAATTATTTCCGCATGTATGACAAGCTATCCGGAATGACAGGAACAGCCGATACCGAAGCGGTTGAATTTCGTCAAATCTACAACCTCCCCGTGCTTACCATTCCCCCAAATAAACCCATGATAAGAAAGGATTATCCGGATCTGATTTATCTAACCCGCAAGGAAAAATTTGATTCCATAATAAATTCAATTTGCGAACTCTATAAAAAACAGCAACCTGTGCTGGTCGGCACAATCTCAATAGAAACTTCGGAAATGCTTTCCCGTCGCTTACGGGAGCTGGGGATTCCCCATAATGTCCTTAATGCCAAGCAGCATGAAAAAGAGGCTGAAATTGTCGCCCAGGCTGGTCAGAAAGGCAAAGTGACCATAGCAACCAATATGGCGGGCCGTGGCACTGACATTGTTTTGGGCGAAGGGGTTGTAGATTTGGGCGGCCTGCACATCCTGGGCACAGAGAGGCATGAAAGCCGCCGCATTGATAATCAGCTCCGGGGCCGTTCCGGTCGCCAGGGAGATCCCGGCTCATCCCGTTTCTATCTATCCATGGAAGACGATCTTATGCGCCTTTTTGGATCAGAAAGAATGAAGGGGGTTATGGAAAAGCTGGGCCTGAAAGATGGGGAAGCCATTGAAAACCGCATGGTCACCCGCGCTGTTGAGGGCGCGCAGAAAAGAGTGGAAGCCCACCACTTTGAAATAAGAAAAACACTGCTTGATTATGATAATGTCATGAACCAACAGCGGGAAGTTATCTACTCCTTAAGACGGGAATTTATGGTTCAGGAAGATCTTTCAGCCATTCTGGATGAATTTATGGATGATCTTCTTACCGACGCCTATTCATCCCTTGCAAATGTTTCTCCTTCTGATCTGCCCGAAGAACGCAGAACCGTGCTGGCACACTTAAAGGACGTATTCAATCTGGAACGCGCCCTCCCTGTAAAAGAAGAGGACGCTCTTTACAAGGATCAGGCGTCTGAACTGCTGGAAGGTCTTCAAAATAATTTTTCAGCCCTTATGAACAGGATTTTTACTGGCTCTTTTGGCTCTCTTGATATTTCGGATTCGGAAAAATTCGCCCAAACCGAAAAGGCGATCAGGGAAGCCCTTGAAAAAACGGAGGAAACAAATCAGGCCATAAAAACTGGGGAGGGATTAAATGAGGAACAGCAAAAGGATCTGCAACAGATAAAAGAAGCCTGGCGAGCTCAAAGCCTGCTTTTTATTGATAATTTATTATCCGGCGAATATGGCCCAATTATTCTGGAAAAAGGCCAGCTTCCAGAAGAAAGCAAAAAGACAATTGTTGACGCGCTTCAAGGTTTGTTTGCTCTGGATAAAATAATGCCCAGTCATACCACACTGCCTGAAAAAGAAGAAAGCGTAAGGCTCATTAAAAATATTCTGGAGGAGCTAAAGGCTTCAGCGGGTGAAAGCTACAAGGATATCCAACGTTATTTCCTTCTGGAAGAATTGGATAGAAGCTGGAAAGAACATCTGCGCAATATGGACGCGTTGCGGGATGGTATTGGTCTGCGCGGTTTTGGCCAGAAAGATCCAAAACTTGAGTACAAGCGCGAAGGCTTTGAAATGTTCCAGAATATGCTTGCCCAAATCAAGAAAAATGTCTTTAAGGCTCTCACTCATATCCGCGTCCAGCTTGTCAGTCCGGAAGAGGAAGAAGAAAGAAGACGTAAAGAACAGGAAGCTTTGGCCAAAGATTTTCAACATAAGGAAAAACAGGCCGAATTATCCTATTCTGGCGGCGGTAAAACAGAAGTGGAAAGAAAAAAGCCCGTGAAAGCCGCCAAAAAGCCTGGCCGAAATGATCCCTGTCCCTGCGGAAGTGGAAAAAAATACAAGAAATGCTGCGGAAGACAAGCCTGAGCATTACCTTATATTTTATTAAATGTTGTACATGACGCGTCTTCCGTGTGGAACGTTAATAAAAAAGCCCCAAAAAGGGCTTTTTTTATTTTCCCGATTCTGTATTTCCTGGCTTATTATGGTTATAAGCGGACTTGAGTCCTGTTATTCTTTGCCAGGATTCCCTTATCCTCTGCTCGCTAATCCTGTTTTCACCCACCAGCTCATTTAATGACTGCCACACCTTGTCTGCGAGATTTTCATCCCATTCCAGATTATTTCCAAACAACAATATGTCATTTCCGGCTTCAATCGCCAGATAAATTATATCCTTGAGTTCCCGGCCCTGGCTTATCGCTTTCATCTGTAAATCATCACTTATTACCACCCCTTGCCAGCCCAATCCCTTGCGTAAAAGACCATCAATAATATTTTGTGAAAGACTGGCAGGCAAATTTACATCCAGCTCCTTATGCTGGATATGACCTATCATGATCATTCCTGGCCATCCTGCTTTGAGGATCTCCGCATAAGGCAGGAGATCTACATTTACGTTCCAGCAGTTGCTTACATCCATCGCTTCAATATGGGAATCCTTTTCGGCGCAGCCTTGTCCGGGAAAATGTTTAAGCACTGGAATGACATCCATTTTGGCCAGTCCCAGCCCAAAAGAAAGAGCATGCTGGGCGGCTATGAACGCGTCTGAATTAAATGCCCGTCCCAGCCGGCCAATCGCTGGATTAAATGGATTGGTATCAACATCTGCAACAGGCGCAAAATTTATATTTATTCCCAATCCATGAAGTTCCGCGCCCAGTTTTTCAGCAGTCGCATAAGTTTCATGACTGTTGCCCTGTCCCATTGCCTGCGCGGAAGGCAAATCCATAAATCCTTTCTGCGGCCGTAATCGTCTTACCTGTCCCCCTTCCTGATCAATACCGATAAAAAGGAAGTCGGGAGAAGCGTCCTGCAATTGTCCGCAGAGTTTTTTAAGTTGTTCGGGAGATTGAATATTTCTTGAGCCATTGCTGCTTACATCCTTGTCAAAAAGAATTACTCCGCCAATCTGCCCCTTTCTTATTTTATCAAGAAAAGGATTTTTATCCTCAAGGGTAAATCCGCGAAATCCAAGCATAAGCATGGAGCCCAGCATTTTTTCCAGGGGAGGATTCTCAACCTTCTCGACTACTGGAGGCTGATCCGCCGCATATATATTAATAGGATAGGGCAAAATAAAAGCCAAAATAAAAAGGAAAACAAACCTGTTCATATTTACATATTCCAGTTATTTAAATTTTTTAATAATTATATATTTAAAATCCCTTGGCCTTGCGGTATTCAAGTAAATTTTCATAAATACTGTAGGGAATTTCCCTGTTTTCACCCACATATCCCAGATTTATTCCAGGTTTTTTTTTGCCGTGATAATCAGATCCCCCTGAAACCGCGAGGCCAGTCTTGCCTGCCAATTCAGTCAATAAAGCTGTTTCTTCCTCATTATGTGAACTGTGCCAGGCTTCCAGCCCGTTCAACCCATAACCTTTAAAATATTGTACCTTTTCAGAAAGCCATTGCAAGGGCACTTTTTTGGATAGAAGAGGATGGGCAATAAAGACCATCGCGCCATCCTTGGATAAAATATTGATTGCGATCTCCGGTTTGGGCGTGTCCTTTGGCAGATATGCCTTGCCTTCCGCTCCAAGATATTCTGAAAAAGCCTCCTGAATTGATTCCACATATCCTTTTTCAATAAGCAGCTGGGCAAAATGGGGTCTTCCGATACTGCCCTGAGAAATATTCAACAATTCATCATAATCAATATTTATTCCCAATTTTTCCAATTTCTTGAGCATGCCCAGATTACGATTATCCCTGCGCTTTCTCATCTCCCTGAGATAATCCTGCAGGCTGTCGCATTTTTTGGGAATCCATAATCCGAGAATGTGTAGACTTCCATAATCAGATTTTGTGGAGATTTCGCAACCACGTATAAATTTTATGGAACTTGCCGCTGCCATTTCCTCTACCTTATCCAGGCCGTCCAAAGTATCATGGTCAGTAAGGGCTATCACCCTGACACCCTTTTCACTTGCCTTTTTAATGAGTTGTTCAGGGCTGTCCGTTCCGTCCGACATGGAGCTGTGGCAATGTAAATCAATCAAAATAACCACCTTCCTGATATGTAAATCCATTTGATAACCATATTATACATAATAATTTGGCTATTTTAAACTCCTCTGTTGATGGAAAAAATAGCTGTAAAGTATAATAAAGACCCAATTCCCCATAGTTCATCATTAATATATTTATATCTTATTATATTAATATCTGTAACCGAAAAACGATTAATAAATTTACACTTTTAATATTAGCTTCAAAATACCTGATACGCGAAAATTTTTCATTTTTAAACTTAATTCTCATCTGCCCAAATCTGTAATTTTAAGGCATTTTTCTTGCATAATTTTCGTATAATTGAAATTTATCTGATCTTGAAATATTAT
>CAYNKM010000013.1:0-14881 GCA_964397795.1 uncultured Desulfovibrio sp.
AATTCTTTCAATAAGCTATATCTAAAAAATTAAAGTTTTTTGAAAAAGGGGGTCTTGGCGTCCGCGTGGCCGTTTGCGGCCTTGCTGGATACGGTGTATCCCTCGCGGGGAAAAGTTGTAAGCCCCCAGAAAAATGTCACATGGTTTGAACAGAATTAAACTTTTTTATGCGAATTCAAGGTAACGTCCCAGAATTACCAGGGCAATGCCGACTGCTATTGTCACAAAATAATTTTTACTGATCCAGGCGGTTATGAGTGTTGGGATTGATACCAGTAAAAAAAGGTTTGAAGAGGATAGGTTGAATTGACCTTCATAAATAAAAATATCAGGACCAACAAGTGCCGCCATGACCGCGACCGGAATAAAATCAAGCCAGCGGCGCAAAAGAGGGGGAAAATCTCCTCCGTCAAGCAAAGTGATTGGCCCTGTTTTCATAAGAAGGGTGAAAAAGCAGCTCAAACCTGTAGCCAGAACAAGAAGCAGTGTTGAATTATTCATTCTTTATTTGGCTTTAAGATCCGTTTTGAGTGATTTCAATGAAAGCAGAAGTCCAAGGGTCGCTCCTGTCACTGTGGCCAGGGCGACATTCCAGGCATTTAATCCGCAGAGTTTCAGGGCAATGGACATACAGAGGGAAAAGATGGCCACCAGAAGATGAAGGCGGGATGAACATTGGGGAACAAGGAGGGCAATAAACATCGCCGTAATCGCATAATCCAGCCCCAGGGGTTTGACATCGCTGACATAAGAGCCAAAAAAGGCTCCTGTCGCACAACCAGAAACCCAGGCCATCTGGGTGGAAATGTTACAGGCAAACATTGTGGCCGTATCAAGTTTCCAGCCAGCCTGAATTGCCGCCGCATGGACCACAAAAGTTTCATCAGTTACTCCCCAGCCCAGAAAAAAGCGTTTGAGACGGGAAATTCCGCCCATCCAGGGAGCTTCGGCAAGCGACATGAGAATATAGCGAAGATTGATAATGGTTACGGCCGCGCTTACCGCAAGGATAGAGGCCCCCTGACCCCACAGGCTGGCGAAGACAAATTGTCCTGTTCCGGAAAACATGAGGATAGCCATGGCGACCGCAAGTCCCGGGCTTATTCCGTTTTTGATCGCGAGCACGCCAAACGCGAAACCTACGGGAAAATATCCCAGCATTATTGGCAGACCCCTGCCAACTCCTTCCAGCCAGCCATCTTTTACCAGGCTCATTCCTGAATCCTTATATTTCAGAAATATTGTCAGATATATATAATTAACTTGTTTTGGATATCTTAATTTAATAACGATCGCTCATAAGTCTTAAAAGGTTATCCATCATGGCGTCCATTCCCTTGATAAAGACTTCTATTTGCTGGCTCATAATTACCAAAAGTAGTCCCACGAAGAAAAACCCCACGCCTATTTTTATGGGAAAACCAAATTCCATGATATGTATTTGCGGGGATGTGCGCGCGATAAGGCCCAGAGCGGTTTCCACGCAAAAAAGGGCGACCATGACGGGCGCGGAGATTTTAAGAGCGAGTATAAAAATATTTGCGGAAAGGTTCAGGATATTCCACAGCAGGGGCTCTTTGACAGTGAGCGCGCCTGGGGGGAGAATTTGAAATGAATCGGCAAAGCCTTTAATCATATAGAGATGGCCATCAAGGGCAAGGAAGGTCAGGAGGGCTGTCATCCAGAGGAAATAGGCGGCGATGCCCGTATTATTGCCAGTAAGTGGATCGGCAAAATTAATCATTGTGAAACCCATCTGGAAACCCAGGAGTTCGCCGCCGGATTGAATGCCCATGAACAAAAAATTGATGGCCATACCCAGGACAAGGCCTATAAAGACTTCTCCGAGGATAATGAGAATAAAGTCAAGCGCATGGGGCGGTATATTCGTGCCGGAAAGGGAAAGATGGGGAAAGACGGCGAGTGTAAACACTATTGTTACCGCGCCCTTGACAAGGACAGGGATATTGTTTGTGGAGAAGATCGGGAGCATGAACATGATTATGCTGACCCGCATCATGGTAAGGATAAGACTGAAGAAGACAGCCGGATTGTAATTATAAAGATCCATACCAGGATAAAATCCTTTTGGCGGCTATTGGCTTTCCCGTTTGTTGTGCAGTTTTTCGTCCAGGATCTCTTTTACGATTTTATCAAGGCCATTCAGATCAGGCTTTGAGATCTGACGGTCTGCCCCCACCTTTATTCCCTTTGCTTTCAGCGCGTCCGTAATAAGGGAAGAGAACAGGACTACGGGTAATTTGTGCAGGGCGGGGGTCTCACGGATTTTTGAAGTGAGGGCGTGGCCATCCATTTCCGGCATTTCAATGTCCGAGATAACGAGATCGACAATTTCGGAAAGTTCCGGCTCGTTTACGCCCTGTTTTGACTGACTCTGGGCCAGACTGGAAAGATAGTCCCAGGCTTCCTTGCCATTGCTTGCGGTTGTAACCTGATAGCCAGATTTTTCCAGAAAGGACTTGACAATTTTGCGCAGGGAGCTGGAATCATCCGCCAGAAGAAGACGAACCTGTTCGGGCATTTCCTTGACTTCCGCTGGTTCCATCTTTGACATATCCAGGGATTTGTCCATTGAGGCGAGGATTTTTTCCATATCCAGGATGAAGAGGACCCGCTCCTGAATACGCAGAATTCCGGTTATGCTGTCTTTGGAAAAGGCCTGAACATATTTATTTGGCGGCTCAATGCGATCCCAGGCCAGCCGGTGAATACTGGAAACTGAAGAAACCAGAAAAGCGGAACGGACACCGGAAAATTCTGTAACCAGGACCTTGTCATTTGGCGTGCGAACCATATCCTTGCCCAGCCATGCGGCCAGATTGAGCAGGGGGAGCACCTTGCCCCTTAAATTGAACGAGCCCATCATCGCGGGGTCCTGGGTACCAGGCATTGCCGTGACATTGGGGAGCCGGATAATTTCCAGGACTTTCGCGACATTGATTGCGTAGCGGCCACTATAGGTTTTTCCGTCAGGAAGGCGCTCCTCAATGAGAAATTCTATAATTTCCAGTTCATTGTTGCTTAAGAGGGGATTCATGCTCATTGGCGTCTCCTGGTATTTTCAAGCCTGTTTACGGGCTGGCTCTTTTTTGGGACATAAATCGCATAAATCACAGGCATTGCAATCCGGTTTTCTGGCCTTGCAGATTTCACGTCCGAAAGCCACCATCCGCATGTTCAGATTGCCCCATTCTTCCCGGGGAAACAGGGGCATAAGCTGGCGTTCAATAATAACCGGATCCTGACTGTCAGTAAGTCCCAGTCTGTATGAAATTCTTCTCACATGCGTATCCACGGCGATGCCTTCATTGATTCCAAAGCCCGCGAATAGCACCACATTGGCGGTTTTTCTGGCAATTCCTGGCAAAGTTATAAGTTCTGCCATATTCTGGGGCAGCTTCCCCTGAAATTTATTTATCAGGGTTTTTGCGCAGGCCCGCAGATTTTTAGCCTTGTTATGAAAAAAGCCGGTAGGCCTGATTAATTCCTCAATTTCCTCAAGAGACGCTTCGGCAAGATCTACAGGTTCTGGCCAGCGCCTGAAAAATTCCGGAGTTATCGTATTGACTCTGGCGTCTGTGCACTGGGCAGCCAGAACAGTCGCCACAAGCAGCTCCCAGGGGTTATTATATTCAAGCACTGTTGAAGAAATGGGATAACGCTCTTCAAGGGCTTTCAGTATAAATTGGGCTTTTTGTTCAGGGGATATGTTTTTTTCCATTGTAATATTATGGCATAGGGAATTTTCTGGCGCAATATGTCCGCATATGGGAATCCTTAATCATTTTCCCTGTACAGGCATGGGGACTTTTCTGAATTTAAACTCGTTCATTACTTCCCATGGCATTTGTGGAATACTAATTTTAACCTTATTTAAAATAAATATAAAACAGGACATAAATGAGGATGGGTCGGCGGCTTTTTTCGCACATTATTTACTATGAAGTAATTTTGTAATATTTTACAGGCCTGATATATAATAATTTAAAACATCAGGGATTAGCAATGAAAGATAGAACAAGCGGAAAAATGAAAAAAGGTCTTGAAAAGGCGCCGCACAGATCCTTATTATATGCCCTTGGCCTGACAAGGGAAGAAATGGATAGGCCATTTGTGGGGATAGTCAATTCCGCCAGCGAAGTTGTGCCCGGCCATTTGCATCTGGATTCCCTCGCGGAAGCGGTCAAGGCTGGCGTGCGGATGGCGGGAGGTACACCCCTGGAATTTCCGGCTATCGCGGTATGCGATGGGATCGCGATGAATCACGAAGGAATGCGCTTTTCTCTCCCATCCAGAGAATTTATCGCGGATTCCATTGAAATCATGGCCAGGGCTCATGCTTTTGACGCCCTTGTATTCATTCCAAATTGTGATAAATGCGTGCCCGGAATGCTCATGGCCATGCTCAGGCTGAATTTGCCCTCAATCATGATTTCGGGTGGTCCAATGCTTCCCGGAAATCTCGCTCCAGGAAAACGCGGAGATTTGATTAGCGTTTTTGAGTCTGTTGGCAAGGTTGGCTCCGGACAGATGGATGAAAAGGAATTGGCAAAAATGGAAGAGCGCGCCTGCCCTGGCTGCGGAGCCTGCGCGGGCATGTTTACAGCAAATTCAATGAATTGCATTGCCGAGACAATAGGTCTTGCCTTGCCGGGAAACGGAACTATTCCCGCCGTTCATGCCGCCAGACAGAGACTCGCCAAGACCGCTGGCATGAAGGTTATGGAATTGCTTGAAAAAGACATTAAACCGCGGGATATTGTCACCCGCAAGTCTGTGGAAAACGCGATTGCCGTTGATATGGCTCTGGGCTGCTCCACCAATACAGTTTTGCATTTGCCGGCGGTTTTTGGGGAGGCTGAACTTGATATTGATTTGGGCCTCTTTGATGAAATAAGCCGGAAAAGCCCCAATCTGTGCCGGCTTTCTCCAGCTGGCAAGCATTTTATGACTGATCTGGATATAGCTGGCGGCATTCCCGCCGTTATGAGCGAGCTGGATAAGGCCGGACTTATCAACAAGGAATGTCTGACTGTTACCGCGAAAACCGTGGGCGAAAATCTTGAGGATATAAACGCGCATATTGAAGACAAGGATGTCATCCATACTCTTGACAAGGCTTATAGCAAGGAAGGTGGGATAGCAATCTTGCGCGGCAATCTTGCTCCGGATGGAGCGGTGGTCAAGCAGGCGGCAGTGGCTCCGGAAATGATGAAACGTACTGTCAGGGCAAGGGTTTTTGATTCGGAACAGGATGCTATGTCCGCCATTCTGGGGGGCAAGATTAAAGCCGGTGACGGCGTGGTGATACGCTATGAAGGGCCAAGGGGAGGGCCTGGAATGCGGGAGATGCTGTCGCCTACCGCGGCCATAACAGGCATGGGTCTGGGCAAGGATGTCGCCCTTTTGACTGACGGACGTTTTTCGGGAGGAACCAATGGAGCCGCTATTGGCCATATTTCTCCTGAAGCCGCAGACGGAGGCGTAATTGGCCTTGTCCAGGAAGGAGATCTTATTGAAATTGATATTCCCCAGCGAAAACTGGAGCTTCTTGTAGATGAGGAGGAGCTGTCCAGACGTCGCGAAAACTTTAAACCTGTAAAAAAGGAAATTCCTTATCCTGTTCTTAAACGCTATGCGCGCAATGTAAGTTCTGCCGCCAATGGTGGCCGATACAGGGAAAATTAAGGCTCTCAATGGTACATACCGTCAAATATCCCGCGCCAGGCTGCATTGTGGAATATCTGGAAGACAATGAAATTCAGACCGCAATGGTGCTTGAGGAAAATTCGGGAAAGCTGCGTCTGCTTTTGCCTTCGCGCCGCGAAGTAAAAATGTCGGCCAATCGTCTTTTACCCTGGTCTGGCCCTCTGCACTCTTCCGAATCTGGCAGGGACGAAGCGGTGCGTATTCTGGAAAGCCACAAAAAATTGAGGAAAGAAAGATCTGAAACAATCAATCCGGTGGAAGTCTGGGAAATAGCCGCAGGGGAAGTGGATCAGGCTCCTGCTGTCTGGTTCGCGGAATTATATGAATCTGAGCCGGACGCGGACTGGGTAGCGGCTTTTGGCCGCGCCCTGCTTTCCTGTAAGACCCATTTTCGTTTTCAGCCGCCCGAATTTGAAGTTTATGACAATGAGAAAGTCAACAGGCGACTTGAAGCAAGAAGGGTACAGGAGGAAAAAGAGTCACAAGTTCGGAACGGTGTAAACTTTCTCCACAAGTTGTGGGAGCTGGCCCAGAAGAGGCAAACTCTCGATCCTGCCGATGAGATCAAATACCTTCCGGATCCTGAAGCAAGAGCAAGAATGGAACGTCTGCTTCGGGCGAAAATGTATAATCCGGATAGTCAGGAGGATTCAGATCTCTGGAATCAGATTTCCAGGAGTTTGCCGGATGTTCCGCATATGCCGCTGCAGCTCCTGACCGCCTGGGGCAAGATCCCGCCCCATTACAATTTCTGGCTGGACAGGGCAGATTTTGAGGCAGGCGAAGATTGGTGCGCTGATTTTGCAAGCGATATCGGGGATCTTGTAGAGAAGGCACGTAATCCGGGCATACCTCTTGAGGACATGACCTCTTTACCTTTTATAAGTATTGACGGGCCGACAACCAAAGATATAGACGACGCGTTTTATATAGAGCCTTTGGAAGACGGTTATAATCTTTTGGTAGCTCTCGCTTTTCCCGCCCTTGCCTGGCCTTTTGGTTCCGCATTTGACAAAAAGATCCTCCACAGGGCTTCCAGTCTGTATCTTCCTGAAGCCACCTTTCACATGCTGCCCGAATCCCTGGGTATTGGCGCCTATTCCCTTTTTGAGAAAGAGGAAAGACCAGCCTTTTATTTAAGGATCAAGCTTGATAAATCGGGACAGGTTAAAGAGGTGACGCCAGGTACTTCGCGAGTCCGTCTGGCGGCCAATTTGCGCTATGGTGAAGTTCAGTCCGCCCTGGAAGGAGAAGAAGGGGATAATCCATATCTTCCCCAGTTAAGACTGGCTCATGAACTGGCCCAGACAAGGGAAAAAGCCAGGATTGAGGCCGGCGCGGTGATTATGCAAAGACCTGATCCTTCTGTCCGGCTTGAAGGCGAGGGCAATGATATAAAAGTGGATATTTTGCTGGAAGAATCCTATCCAGACGCCCAGCGGCTGGTTTCTGAAATGATGGTTTTATCCAGTTCCGCCCTGGCCGACTGGGCGGCGGTACGGGATATTCCCCTTATTCACCGCACGCAGAATATTACAATTCCCAAAGAATATGCTGGCATATGGAGTGAGGCGGAAGATCTGGCCCGGGTTATTCGGGCGCTTGTACCCTCTGTTCTGGAAATTGAGGGCAAACCCCATGCGGCTCTGGCACAGGGCAAATACGCGCCCGTCACGTCTCCGCTGCGACGATACGCGGATTTAATAAACGAAGCCCAGATTTTTAATTATATGGTGTCCGGAAAAGTCCGCTGGGATAAAAATGAGCTGGAACAGCTTTTATTTTATTTGCTGCCCAGCCTGGAATCGGTGAGCCAGACGCAGAAGTTCAGGCCAAGATACTGGAAATTGCTTTATTTTCGGCAGCATGGCGATCGGGAGTGGTGGCCTGCTGTTATTACCGAGGAAAATGAGAATTTTGTAAATATCGCCTTGCCTGAAAAGGGAATTTTTGTACGGGGCAGACGGAATCAGTTTGATGAACGGGCTCATCCGGGAATGAAAATCAGGGTTCGGCTTGGAAAAGTCAATCCATTGTATAATGAGATTCATATTATGGAAGTAATGCCGGAAGAATAGCTTTGGAGAAGGAAAGGAGAAGCGGATGCTCACTGCCGAGGTACTCTGGATTATAATGTCATATATTGTCGGATCCATTCCTTTTGGAGTGGTGATAGGCAGGGTTTTTTGTGGTATCGACCCAAGAACAACGGGAAGCATGAATAGCGGGGCGACAAATGTTTCCCGTTCCTGCGGATTTAAATATGGAGTCCTTACCTTGCTCTTTGATCTTGCCAAGGGCGCGCTTCCCGTATGGGGAGCTTTCTTTATCAATCAGGAGACCGAATTTATAAGCATGACAGCCCTGGCCTGTGTTCTCGGCCATGTCTTTTCCTGCTTCATGAAGCTTAAGGGAGGCAAGGCGGTCGCGACAAGCATCGGGGTATTTATTCCCCTCGCTTTCTGGTCCATTCTTGGTTCCTGCGCCCTATGTCTTCTGATTATCTGGCGAACGGGTTATGTTAGTCTTGGCTCAATAAGCCTCATGGTTTCACTTCCCATTTTTCTTATGATTGCCGATAAATGGCAATGGCTTCCCTTAAGCGTTACCCTTCTTGTAATTGTACTTTTCAAGCACAGGGAAAATATTTCCAGGCTTATGGCAGGCACAGAGAAATCCTGGTTAAAGGGAAAAGGTAATCAGTAATGAGCTGCAAGGAGTTCCCAACATTCCGTGGAGAAATGGAGTATGTCTGCATTTCTTGCGGGCGCAGGTTTGAGGCGGATAATCTCTATTACACCTGTCCGGAATGCGGATCCGTACTTCTGCTGGAAGACAGGAATTTTGACAAACTCAAGGAAAAACCTGGGCAATACTGGCGGGATCTTTTTGACAGTCGCCAGATGACAAGGTGTCCGGCCCTCAAGGGAGTATTCCGCTTTTATGAATTAATCGCCCCGATAGTGGATGAAAATGATATTGTCTATCTTGGAGAAGCCAATACCCCTCAAATTGAAGCCGCAAGACATTTCAGGGAAGAGCTTGGAATAAGTTTCGCCTTCAAGAATGACGGTCAAAATCCCAGCGCGTCCTTTAAGGATCGCGGCATGGCGTGTGCCTTCAGCTATTTAAAATATTTGTGTGGGAAATATGACTGGAAGGAAGTTCTCGCCATCTGCGCCTCCACAGGGGACACTTCCGCTGCAGCGGCATTGTATGCCTCCTATGTTGGATCGCCATTGAAATGTGTTGTGCTTTTGCCCAGGGGAAGAGTGACGCCGCAGCAGCTGGCCCAGCCGCTGGGAAGCGGAGCCGTGGTCATTGAACTTCCGGGAGTTTTTGACGATTGCATGAAAGTGGTGGAAAACCTGGCAGAACATTATCGGGTTTGTCTGCTAAATTCCAAGAACAGCTGGCGTATTCTGGGCCAGGAATCATATGCTTATGAAATTGCCCAGTGCCGCTCCTGGAATATGGAGAAACTTGCCCTGTTTGTTCCGGTTGGCAATGCCGGCAATATTACGGCAATTATGTCCGGCTGCCTGAAAATGCTGGAATTGGGAATGATTGACACTCTTCCCCGCATATTTGGAGTTCAGTCAGAACACGCCGATCCTGTATATCAATATTTTAGGCAGGCAAAAGGCGACAGGCATTGGCAGCCTGTTCAGGTTCAGCCCAGCGTCGCCCAGGCGGCGATGATTGGAAATCCGGTATCTTTTCCCCGCGTCAATATGCTGGCGGAAAAATATCTCAAGATAGCGGGTGATCAGGCTTTTCAGGTAGTTCAGGTAAAAGAGCAGGAAATCATGGATTCCATGATGCAGGCCAATCGCAATGGTCACATTGCCTGCACCCAGGGGGGAGAATGCCTGGCAGGAATGAAAAAGGCGCTGGCGACAGGATTATTAAGCGCGGACGAATATGCGGTCCTGGATTCAACCGCCCATATGCTTAAGTTTATAGGATTTCAGGAAAAATATTTTGAAGATTCTTTTGAACCCGCGTATGGTATAAAAGCCAGGGACGAATTGAAAAACAATCCTGTTGAGATCCTGTCGGATTCCTTGAGGGAGACCCTGAATCTGGAAGATTTTACCAGAACCGCCGCCGAAGCCGTAGCCAATTATCTTGAGCTTGAACCGTTGCCGGAGAAAGACAGGGTACTTCCCCCGCGTTAGCTTTTTTAAAGTGAAATTGCCAGGGAGTTGGGACAATGAGAATAGATCAAATCTTCAATATATCCGTGCCGCCGCTGGAAATACAGGTCCCCTATGTAATTGCCGAGGCTGGCGTCAACCATGAAGGTAAGATGGAGTTGGCGCAGAGGCTGATAACAGAAGCGGCCCAGGCCGGAGCGGACGCAATTAAATTCCAGACCTATAAAGCGGAAACCCTTGCCTCCCGGAATTCGCCGGCTTATTGGGATACCAGCAAGGAAAGCGCGACCAATCAGTATGAGCTTTTTAAAAAGCATGATTCCTTCTGGAAAAATGAGTTTGAAGAATTGAAAAAATTTTGTGACAAGGAGGGAATAGCCTTTTTGTCAACTCCCTTTGACAAGGAATCGGCTACGTTTTTAAATGACTTGATGGACGTATTTAAAATTTCATCTTCCGATATTACCAACAAGCCGTTTATAGAATTTATTTGTGGATTCGGAAAACCTGTTCTGCTTTCCACAGGCGCTTCCGAATTGAGCGAAATAGCGGAAGCCGTGCAATGGATCGAACAGAAGGGAAACAGCCTGGGACTTATGCACTGCGTCCTGAATTATCCCACAGCTGATCAGAACGCGGCCCTTGGAATGATTCCCGCGCTAAAAAGGATTTTCCCCACGCATACCATAGGCTATTCCGATCATACGCTTCCCGGTGACATGCATATTCTGGAAACCGCGGTTCTCCTTGGCGCCACAGTTGTTGAAAAACATTTTACCCATGACAAGACGTTGCCCGGAAATGATCATTACCATGCAATGGATATGCAGGATCTGAAAAATTTTTACGATCGTATCCGCAATACTCTTAATACCATAGGTCCTTTAACTATTCGCGCTCTTCCTGAAGAAGAGGCGGCCAGGCAAAACGCCCGACGCTCCCTTGTGGCCGCAAGGGAAATCGCGGCGGGAGAAAAGATTACAGGCGCTGATTTAACCTGGAAAAGGCCTGCCCAGGGAATTTCTCCCAAATATATAGATCAGATCATAGGAATGACTGCCAGAAGACTTATTCCCGAAGATACGGTTCTGCAATGGACAGATCTGGAAAACTGAAATGTCTCATCCGAGATCGCTTGCGCTGGGCTTGATTCCCCTGAATAGCAATCCTGAAGACTGGTTATGCGCCGGCCCTTTCTGCTTTGCGGGACAGGAAGAAAGTTTTCCGGAGTGGGAGAATCGTTTCCACTTTGCGCCCGAACCGCTTGCCAATCCGGATATTCTTCAGAAAGCGGCGCGTATTGCCCAATCCCTTTGCATTGCCGGGATTATTGGCGTCTCTTCCGAGCTCGATCCTGGATACAGATTTCACAGTCCTTCCTACTGGCAGATTCTTTTGGCTCCTTTCTGCATGGACCTGGCTAGACAGCTTGTAGAAAGAACATTGCGCTGTGAGGCGATGGTAAGGGTATGGGGAACATATAATCTTAATGTCCGGCTTCTGCCTGAAAATTGCTCTTTCCAATTCGCGGACGATCACGATTTTACATTAAATGGCAATCTGGGAGAAAAATTCAATCACTGGATATTTTCACGGATACTGGAGAATATGTGGCCGGGTAACTGGCAAAGGGAATATCTGGGAGAATATACGGACAGGGCAAAAAGGGGGGAAGCGAAAAAAAAACCCCTGGTCCGGTTAAAAGACCTAATCAGGCGTTATCTTCTTTATCTGCCTTTTCCACGTCTCAAGGGGATGAGTATATTTCAGGCCGCGCTTTTTTCCAGCGCGCTGTCGCATGCTCTTAAAAAGAAAATCCAGTCCGTCGATCTGGAGAAAATTTATTTTAAACCGGATCTTTTAAACTCCATTAAATTACCTGAAAATTATGAAATGTTTTTTTCCCGTTTTTTGCCGGAGAGTATCAGGAAATTGAAGCTTAAAAGAAATTGGAGAAAAAATAATACAAAAAATTATTTGCGGATCGTTTCACCCGTAGCTTATGAAGACGCGGAATACAGGCGGGAACTCGCGGAATGGAGAGAGAGCGGAAATTCCCTTGCCTGGGTTCAGCACGGCGGAAATTATGGACAGGTTCGCACTTCATGTGAGGCGGAATTAATTGAATACAGCCAGGATTATTTTTTTACCTGGGGCTGGGATAAGTATGAAAATGTTCCGGGCAATTTTATACCAATGCCGTATCCCCAGCTTGCCAATTTAAAAAATGCCTGGAATGGGAAAAATGAAAGGATTATTTTTACTGGCACAGAAATGGCCGCCTACGGCTATCGGCTTGATTCTCACCCAACGCCTCTGCAGTTTGTGGAATACAGGCAATGGAAAGCGGAATTTTTAAAAAGTTTGCCGGAAGATTTGCGCGCCAAAATCTGGTATCGTCCCTATTTTCACCTGCCCGGAACATTGGCGGACGCGAGCTGGCTTTTGCCACAATTTCCGGAAATCAAATTATGTGAAGGCCAATTAACTCCGCAAATACTGGAATGTCGGCTGCTTGTGCTGGATCACCATGGGACAACCTTGCTTGAGGCAATGGCAGCTGATATACCTGTTGTTCTTTTCTGGAACAGGGCTTACTGGCTTCTGACTTCCGAATGTGAAAAACTTGTTGATATGCTGGAAGAGCGCGGAATATGGCATTCAACGCCACAATCGGCCGCTAAAAAAATTATGGAAATATGGCCAGATACCAGAAAATGGTGGAAGTCGCCTGAAATCATGGAAGCCAGAGAAATTTTTTGTAACAAACAGGCAAGACTGCCCTGGGGGAATTTGAACAAAATCTGGATGGGAGAGTTGAAAAGTTTATGATCAGGTTTGTAATATATATTTTCCTGTTTATTTTTGCATCTATTTCTTATGTGAATGGGGCTGAACCGGCTGACCAGGAAAAGTATCTCAAGGAAGTAAACACGGCTCTGGAAAAAAAGGATTACCCAAGGGCTGTATCGGTCTTGAAAAACCTTGTCGCAGATGGAAATCCGGAAGCCTGCTATATAATGGGAGAATTGACTCTGGAAGGAAGGGGAGTCAAAAAAAATCCGGTTCAGGCTGCAAAATATTTTTTACAGGCCGCAGAAAAGGGAGATATTCGGGCCCAGACAGCTTATGGCGAGGCGCTGGCAAATGGAAAAGGGGTATCCAGAAATTTCAAGGAAGCTTTCCGTTATTTCAAAAAAGCCGCAGAACAGGGATATGCTCAGGCTCAGTATTGCCTCGGTTATCTTTACGCATATGGCAAGGGTGTGAAAAAAGACATAAATCAGGCCATAGACTGGTATAGCCGGGCGGCAAATCAGGGACTGGCCGATGCCCAATACTCGCTGGGATGGACTTATTTAAATGCCCGCGACGACAATCAAAGCGATACCCGGGCGGCTCACTGGTTTGATAAGGCCGCGGAGCAGGAACACGTCAAGGCCATGAACAATCTTGCCTATATGTACGCGGAGGGCAGGGGGTTTCCCCGCGATTATGCCAAGGCCGCGCATTGGTATGCGAAAGCGGCCGATAAGGGCTATAGGGAAGCGCAGTACAATCTTGGGTTTTTATATGAGCAGGGGCATGGAGTTGAACAGGACTATGCCAAGGCTATAGAATTATATCGAAAGGCGGCGGAACAAAATGAGCCCGCGGCGCAGTACAGCCTCGGTTTAATGTATGAACAGGGTACGGGCGTTCCCGCCAATCTGACAGAAGCCAATCGCTGGTACAGGGAAGCGGCCCGCAACGGGGATCCTGATGCCAAGGCAGTGTTGCGCGCCCAGGGCAAGAGTTTGCCTGTTCCCGCTGCGCCCAAAAAGGCAAATCCGGAAAAGCAAAAAAATAAATGATTCATAATGATAAGGACTGAAAGCACAGGCTAATAACGCTATGGACAATAATGAAAATTCAGACAGGGAAGACACTCATTCTGATTTGACTGCTCCGGTGGATGAAAAGGAAGGTGGGCAGAAATTATTACGCTTTCTGGAGAGGAGGCTCAAATTGCCAACCTCGCTTCTTCACCGCTGGATCAGGACGGGACAGATCCGGATAAATGGATCGCGCTGCAAACCTTTTGACAGGGTTCAGACAGGTGATCTGGTACGTTTGCCTCCATTTGCCCTGACAATGGCTGATGATATGAGTGAAAATCAGAAAGGGGAGGAAAAACCATTTTCTGATAATTTTGTTGAAATCCTGGATATCTGGAATGACATATGGGCCATCAACAAGCCTGCCGGATTGCCGGTTCAATCTGGAACTGGCCATGAGGACAGTATAAGCTCACGGTTGGCGGCTAAAAATGAGGATGATTTTTTCAAGCCCGCGCCAGCGCACCGGCTTGATCGGGATACCAGCGGCATATTACTGGCTGGAGCGTCTTTTGAAGCTCTCAAAAATTTGCAGGAAGAATTCCGGGATGGTCATATTCACAAGGAGTATCTGGTCTGGGTTAGGGGTAAATGGCCTTACAAAAAATTAAGACTCCTGAAAAATTATTTACGCAAGGAAAAGGAAAACGGCAAGACCAGGATTAAGGTTTTGTCCAAATCCGCTCCCTATGCCAGGGAAGCGCTCACCCTGGTCCGGCCCCTGTTTATAGGAGACAGGGAAAGCCTTCTGCAAGTAAGGATTTTGACAGGCATAACCCATCAGATCAGGGTTCAGCTTGCACATCTGGGTTATCCTGTCCTGGGAGATGGCAAATATGGAATAGCCTCTGAAGATTCGCTCAAGCTTCATTCCTTCCGGATAATCTTGCCTGATGGCCATGAATTTTCCGTCAAACCTCCCTGGGGAGGAAATTTTAGCGTAAACAATTTGCCGGAACCCATTCTGTCCGATCTGAATAAAAATGAGGATATACTGGAGATCTCCGACTTGACCTGAAATAATCTTTATTGCCTCAATCCGAATTGGATTAATTTCAGATATTATTTTTATATGTGCTGAATTTTCATTAATTCTGTTTTTGAGTTTGCGGG
>CAYNKM010000014.1:0-14661 GCA_964397795.1 uncultured Desulfovibrio sp.
ATTACAAGTGATTTTGGCAGAGTGGTTAATCTTGATCTTTTAGCTTTTGACTGAAATAATTTTTCTTAAAAACAAGGTTGAAGACGATAAAAGTTAAAAGAAAAAGCCCTTATGGATTTCTCCGTAAGGGCTTGATTTTATTCTGGTAGCGGGGCAAGGATTTGAACCTTGGGCCTTCGGGTTATGAGCCCGACGAGCTACCGAGCTGCTCCACCCCGCGATAACAATCAATATATAAAACATCATACAGCATTTGGCAAGATCTTTTTTATCCTTGAAGCCAGATGAAATTATTCCTAAAATCATCATATGCCGTTTTTTTCAGTAATATCAACATTACATACCGGCATATTAATTTTTGTCATAAAACTTGGCAAACAATATTTTTTTCGGGTAATTCATGCTCAATATCGCAATCTTTATTAGCGGGGCCCTGGTAATGGTTCTGGAGATGGTCGGCGGCAGGGTTCTCGCTCCCCATGTTGGCACATCCGCGATTGTCTGGACAAGTCTGATTGGAGTTGTGCTCGCATGCCTTGCCCTGGGGTCCTGGGCTGGAGGAAAATTTGCGGATCGCAAGCTCTCCATGGCCGGTCTGGCCCAGATTATCGCCAGCGCCGGGGCGGGAACAGCGATAACCGCTTTTTGGCATAATTCCATAGGTTCTGGCATAACCAGTCAAATAGGCAATCTGCATCTGGCCGCGGTGCTGGCGGCTATCTGTATTTTTGCCCTTCCAGCCTTTTTCTTTGGCATGATTACTCCTTATATAGTCCGGCTTTCCCTGGCGTCTCTGAAAAATGCGGGAGCGACTGTAGGCCGTCTGTATGCCCTTTCAACTGCCGGGAGCATTCTCGGGACTTTTCTGGGAGGCTTTGTTCTCATATCCTTCTTTTCCAGCACTATAATACTCTGGTCAGTGGTCTGCATAATGATTTTATTATCCATAGTTATTTATCCCAGACGATTCTGGCTACGCGCGGCAATGCTTCTTGTTTTCATTTTTCTTGCCTGGCAGGATGTCCTTCATGCCAAGTTGCTGGTAAGCAGGGGAGGAACGCGTCTTATTGAAAGTCCCTATAACTCTTTACGAGTTATGGAAGCAAAGGATACCAGCCGTGGAAACGCTCCGGTCCGTTTATTGGCCACTGATCCAGGTTATACTCAATCGGGAATGTTGCTGGAGAATCCGGATGAGCTTTATTTTGACTATACGCGCTATTATGCCCTGGGGCCTCACTATCTGCCCAATGCGCAATCGGTTCTCATGCTGGGCGGGGGAGGCTATTCTGTGCCAAAATGGCTGCTGTCCAAAAACAGTCCCCTTAAAGACAATCCAGATTTCAATATTACTGTCGTGGAGCTTGATCCTGCCATGACAAAAACAGCGAGGGACTTTTTTGATTTAAAAGACAATAATGCCTTGACAATTCGTCATGAGGATGCCCGTTCTTTTCTCAATCATCAAAAAGATAAATTTGATCTGGTTTTTGTTGATGTATTTAATTCCCATTATTCAATACCCTTCCAGATGGGAACACGGGAGGCCATTCATAAAATGCGGGAGGCGGTGGCGCCAGGAGGTATTCTTTTGATGAATATTATCTCGGCAATAAAGGGGGAGGACGGTCGATTGCTGCAGTCCATCTACCAGAATCTGCAAAAGGAATTTGCCGAAACCCGTATTTATTGCGTAGGAAATCCAGACCATCCTGAAAAAGTGCAAAATCTTATGATAATGGCCTTTACGGATGCCCCCGCGAGTCCATCCACGATATTGGCGGATAAAAATCCGTCCCTCAATGAAATTCATAAAATGGAATCAAGGCGCTATCTCGAGGAGCTGGTTTTTACCGTTCCGCCTCTTACCGATGATTTCGTGCCGGTTGAGCGCTACACTCTCATGCTTGCTAAGCAATAGGCCAGAAGAAAATTTAAAAAGAAGGCTCTGTTCAAACTATGTGTTGTTTTCTGGGGGATGTCAACTTTTGTGAACAAAAGTTTTCTACCTGCAAGGGGTACGCCGTATCCGTAAGCGGCAAAGCTGCTAACGGCTATGCAGTCCCCCAGACCCCCTTTTTTCAAAAAACTTTAGTTTTTATAAATGTAATTTATTGAAAAAATTGTGTTTTATAATACTTTAAAATTTTCTTTGCCATCAACAGATGATTATAACAGAGCAAAAAAGAAAAAAAGGGGGTTCATATTATGAACCCCCTTTTTTACCGCATCAAAAACTTATTTTGACTTTTTATCTTCTTTCAGATTTTCTGCCAAAAGTTCGGCTATGTGCTGAACCTTGAAGTCTTTTTTCTGCTTTTCAGCTCCGCCGCGAATCTGCATGACACAGCCTGGGCAATCCACAACAAGCCTTTTAGCTCCTGTTTTGGAGATATTATTCAGCTTGTTATTCATAAGCTGGCCTGAAATTTCGGGGAACTTCATGGAATACGTTCCGCCGAAACCGCAGCAGACATCCTCCTCTTCGCAGGGAACATAATCTGCGGCACCCTTAATCAATTCCCTGGGAGCGTCTTTCACTTTAAGACCGCGGCAAAGATGGCAAGAGGCGTGATAAGTCACCTTTTCATCTGATTTATTAAAATCATCAGCGTCCATGCCAAGCTTGTCCCGTACAAAGGAGCTGAAATCTATGATTTTATCCGAAAAATTATTGGCCTGGGCCAACATTCCATCGTCAGAAAGTATTTTGGGATAAACGTGCTTCAGATGCGAGGCGCAACTTGCGCATAAGGTAATGATATAATCATATTTATCCGGATCGAAGGCGTTAATATTTTGCTTCGCGATATCAACAGAAGTTTTACGCTGTCCCATCATCTCGACGGGCAGGCCGCAGCAACTTTGCTCCATCGGGAAATCAACGGACACATTTTTGGAAGTCAAAACCTTTACGGCAGCCTCAAGCTGTTCCGGATAAATGAAATCCTGGGCGCAGCCGCCAAAAATGGCCACCCTCATGGTTGGGTTTTGAACTTCGGTCTGAAGCTGTGGCCAGCGATCCCTAAAAGATTTATTCGCGATAGCGGGCAGAGCCTTGAAACCGTGCTTGCCTAGGAACATATTGGGCAAATGCCTCTGGAACTGCGTATTTCCCGTGAAAGGCTTCTGCGCCTTGCTTGCGAACTTAAGCAGGGTGTGGAAGAGTTTGCGGTTTTTCATGACTGAAGCGAGCAAGGCTGCCTGGGCGCCTCCGCCCTGTTCGTCAGTTACCCGCGCCCGTATGTCCCTTATCAGGCGGGGGAGATCTATTCCGCCCGCGCAAATATTGGAGCAGGATTCACAGCCTACGCAATTTTGGCACAGGACTTTGGCGGTATCCTTGCCATGGAAGAAATAAGTCAGAATCAGGCCAATGGCGCCGATGTAAATATGCCCCATCTTATGACCGCCCACCAGGCGATAAACAGGGCAGACATTGGCGCAGGCGCCGCAGCGGACACAGCGGAAAATCTGGGAGAAGAGAGGATCTTTGGCTATTTCGGTGCGGCCGTTATCCAGAAAGACCACATGCATTATTTTTTTGCCAGTGGGAGAAGATACGCAGGGAACGCAGCCGCAGATAAGGCTGACGTAAGCTGTCAACCTCTGCGCGGTGGCATTGCGTGGGAGCACCTGAAGGGCAGTTGTGACAACTTCCAGATTGGGCACAAGCTTGTCCAGGCCGCACAAGGTGACCTGCACTGGCGGCAGTGTTTCAACCATGCGGGCGTTTCCTTCATTGGTGACAGTGGAAACGGCTCCATTTTCGGCTATGGCGAAGTTGCAGCCGGTGATTCCCATATCCGCGGCAATGAATTTCCTCCGGAGCTGAACGCGGGCCACTTTGACAAGCTTATGTACGTCCTCATGATCCTGTTTCTGTCCCGTTTCCTTTTCAAAGTCATCGGCAACCTGTCCGCGGGAAAGATGAATGGCGGGCATTACCATATGAGACGGGCCTTCATGCCTTAATTGAATAATCCATTCGCCCAGGTCAGTCTCGTCAACTATAAAGCCTTCCTTTTCAAGCGCCTTGTTGAGAAGGATTTCCTCCGCGGTCATGGATTTTGATTTAACGATCTTTTTGACATTGTTTTCTTTCGCGATCTTGGCAATGATGGCATTTGCCTCATCCGCGTCTTTTGCGCGGTGTACAATGACCCCGCGTTTTTCGGCTTCAGTCTTGAACTGCTCATACAGTTCTTCCATATGCTTGCAGGCATCGTCTTTGGCGTCCGCAATCTGTTTTATAAGACCGCGCTCATCCACTTCCTTGAATACGTTTTCGCGGTTTGCCTTGTAGGACACGGCGAAAGTATCCAGGGTCCGGCGCAGGAAATCATCCGCCAGAGCTTCGTCAATCTGTTTACGGTATTCGGAAAGCGTATTTGGTGCTTCATGCATCAGCTTGTTCCTCCAGAAGGATAATATGCAGTTCCAGAGGCCCATGAACACCTACTGCCGCCACTCTTTCAATATCGGCGGTTCGGCTTGGGCCAGTTATCAAGGTGGTAAATGTGCCTGGTTCAGCATTCATATATTGGCGTAAAATGTCTGTTATGGCAGGCAGATCGGGATAAATGTCATTTTTTTTAAGAAGCAGGACGTTTATTTCGGATATCATTCCCGCAAGACGGGCGTCTTCGTTTGTCGTATTGACCATGCAGGTTCCGCTTGCGGCGACTCCGCATACGGCAGGCGATAGACCTAGATCGATTCCCGCCAGGTATTTTGTAAGACCATTTCGCAGAAGAACAATGCCTTTTTCCTTGCACAGGGCTTCAAGCTCATTGAAAACATCTTCCTGAACGGCCGGGGCAGCCATAATTTTTTCAAGCCGTGTCGGGACGCCATTTGGCCCCAGAGGACCTTTTTCAGTGCCAGCCTCATCCGACAGCATCTCACAGGGAGCTTTTTTTTCGCAAAGATCGACCACATACTGCAAGGCCGCGGCCATATTGGGCATTTCCTGAACAGTAGCATTAACTATTTCTGCCTTGGCGGTAAATCCTTCCACCAATTCAGGATTGACAGTCGGCATCGTTCCCTCCTTTACTTATATTAGCCTGAAATTATATCAGCAGAACCATCTGGTTTTTTCTCAATGATTATTGCAACAGGTGGAAAAGATCCGCCTGTTGCAGTTCTGGTCAGAAATTCCCGCTAGAAAGAGCGAATTTGTGGAGGACGCTAATCCAGAGATTCGGCGTAAATCTCCATGGTGTGCTTGACCTCGATCGGATCGCCGTTGTGGGACAGGACATCTTCAAGCTGCATCATGCAGGCGGGGCAGCTTGTGGCAACCACATTTGCGCCGGAATCCACAACATTATCGCGTTTACGCTGGCCGATCTGGCGGGAGTAATCATAATGGAAAAGGTTGAAGGAACCGCCGCAGCCGCAGCAACGGTCATGCTCTTTCATTTCACGAAACTCGTAATTGGGATTCGCCTGCATGACTTCGCGGGGTTCCTTGCTGACGCCAAGGGATTTCACAAGATGGCAGGGGTCGTGATAGGTCACAACCTTTTTGCCCAGATTTATGGCTTCGGGCTTGACGCCGAGAACCTGAACCATAAAGACGTTGATGTCCATGGCCTTTGAAGCTATTTTTTCCGCCAGCTTCACAAGCTCGGGATTGCCAAGGCGTTCGGCATATTCCGGCCAGAGTTCCTTAATTGTGGAGGTACACGAAGCGCAGGGAGTGAGGACATAGTCAAAGTCAGCATTGGCCAACGCGTCCAGATTGACTTTAAGCTCCTTCAGCATGCCCTTTACATCTCCTGAACAGATGGCGGGAATGCCGCAGCAGGCATAGTCCTTGGGCATAAAAACAGCCACGTTATGATGTTTGAGAGCCTTGAGGCAGGCTTGTGACATCTCCACATACATTTTGTCGCCAAGGCATCCCGGGAAGAAGGCCACCTTCATTCCGCCGGGTTTGCGCTCCTCATCAAGCGCGCCATGAATGGCGTGCAGGGGTTTTTTGGCCAGGGGTTTGATATGTCTGTCGCCCAGCATGAAATTAAAAATTGGCGCGCAGACAGTTTTTTGTGTGGTCCCCGTTTTTTTGAAAAGAAGTCCCTGAACCGGAGCTCCCACGCGCATGCTCACATTGAAAAGGGTGGGATTTGCGAGCAGGATGCCGAAGATGATTTTCTTTATGGGGCTTAATCCCAGATAGTTATAAACTATCTCGCGCGCTTCCCGGAAAATGGGCATTATCTCAACTCCTGGAGGACAGGCGTTCTGGCAGGATGAGCAGAGCAGACAGCGCCCCAGCTTGTTGGCCAACGCCTCCGGATCTTCCAGAATCATGTGCGCCAGATTATTAATCAGAAAGAGTTTTCCCCTCGCCACGTCAGCTTCCTGCCCGCTTGCTCCGAACATCGGACAAACGGCCTGACACATCCCGCAGCGCATGCAATTTGTGATTTTATCGTCCAGCTTCATAAGACGCTGGGCCAGAGACTGTAAATTATTATTTTTCATTGACTAGATCTCCACCATTTTAGTGGGATTGAATAGGCCCTTGGGATCCAGCGCCCTTCTTAAGCGCCGGGAATATTCGATAGTTCCTCTGGAAGTTTCCTTTTCCATCCATCTGGATTTTGCGGTGCCGATGCCGTGCTCGCCAGAAAGTGTGCCGTTGAGCTTGATGGCGACATCAAACATTTCATCCACCGCGTCTTCCACCCTCTTGAATTCGTCATTGTCCCGTTTATCGCACAGGAAGGTGGGGTGAAGGTTGCCATCGCCCGCATGACCGAAAGTGCCTACCTCGACATTATATTTGGCGGCAATATCATTAATGGCTTTTACCATGGCCGGAATCTGGGAGCGGGGCACGGTCGCGTCCTCCAGCACGGTTGTAGGCCGGCTGCGCGCAAGAACTGGCAATGCCTGGCGTCTGGCTTCCCAAAGCTTATATTTTTCTTCTTCAGTTTGGGGAATATGGACTGCCGTGGCCTTGTTTTGTTTGAGGACTTTTTCAACAGCCGCGGCATCTTCGGCAACTTGGGCCGGATGTCCGTCCACTTCAATGAGGAGGATGGCGCCAGCGTCCCGCGGCAGGCCCGCATGGGTAAAATCGTCAACGCGGACAATTGTCTTGTTATCCAGAAATTCAAGCGTGCAGGGCAGGATATGAGCCGCGATTATGCCGGCCACCGCGTCCGCCGCATCTTGCATATCGGCAAAAACGCCAACCAAAGCCCTTGTCGCCTGGGGAGGCGGCACAAGTTTCATAATCGCCTGGGATATGACGCCAAGCGTTCCTTCAGACTGAACCATAAAACCAGGCAAATTGAAACCGGTTACGCATTTAACCGTGCGCGAGCCTGATTTGACGATTTCTCCGGTTGGATCAAAAAATTCAACGCCCATCAGATAATCTTTTGTCACACCATATTTGAGACCACGTAAACCGCCGGCGTTTTCGGCGATATTGCCTCCCATGGTGGAAACATTCTGGGAGCCTGGATCAGGCGGGTAAAACAGGCCCTTTTTTGCCACTTCCGCCGCAAACTGGGCGGTGATAACGCCCGGCTCTACCACGGCATAAAGATCATTTTCGTTGATTTCCAGAATGCGGTTTAATGCTGTGGTCAGTATGACGGCGGAATCGGCATTATCCGGAATTGTTCCGCCGGACAGGTTTGTCCCCGCGCCGCGTATGGTCATGGGAACGCCGGCGTCATATAGTTTTTTTACAGTTTTCCCCAGCGCTTCCTGGGTAGTGGGACGCACTACAATGGCAGGTATGACAGAGGGCAAAACGGCTGAATCATAAGAGTATGCTTGCCGGTCAGCGTCTGTTGTGAAAACATTCTCCTTGCCCAGCATTTCTTCAAGATCCTTTACCAGCGCCTGGCTAATCATGAAGCCTCCTTAAATTGGTCAGAAGTCCGCTAAAAATGTATCCTTCAACGCCAGATAATTCATTCTGGATAAATTATCCAATATCATAACAATGCAATCATCAACTGGCAAGATACGGGAATTGCAAGACATAATATTATCTTAAAAATCTTTAAATTTTTTTATGACTCATAATGTGTATGATGAAGAAGCCTCATCCGGATTGGTCATATATTCAAAAGACAGCGAATATCCATCGGTAAATTTCTCTGTTTTTTTCCAGCCAGGGTCAGACAGAATTAGCGGCAAATAACCAAAGCGTATAAAACCAGGCCCAGGAACAACTGCGTGGCGAAAGGATGAAATTGAGAAATTGGCGTAACAGCATATGAGGAAAATCATTGGGCTGGTGGTCCTTGCTGCGAACAATGGCCTTGCCAAGCGTTTTAAGAGGACTTATAAATAAAGGGAACCCCGGAATTGTCCGCCTAGACAAAACCGGGGCTGGCACGGCGCAGTTGGCGCCCCCGTGTCCGGCTACCACCTGGGATACCTAATTTTCACGACCTCGGCTCATCTCGCTAATGGGCCGAGGTCAACTCTTACATGGCGTTAGACGCCAGTAAAAGGATCAGGGTCAGAGCGACGAGCGAGGCGAGAAGTAGCTTCCGCATGGCCGTGCCCTCCTTTTCCGTTTGCGCCGTGCCGACGCATAGTTGGGAGGGTAGCTGGACACCGTATTTCTATTATTAAATTCCCATTCCCGCAATGCAGGCAAAATTCATCTGCCAGTTTCCAAAGTTTAACATCAGTGAATTCTATCCCGTCCTTCCACCCATCACCGACCGCACCTTGCCTAAAGTGCCCACTTCGTCAAGGCCAGGTCCTGCGGGTCGCCTGTACAAGCCTTGACAGGCAACTCCGAAACTTGCCTATCCGCAACAGATTCTGGATTACGCCTTTAGAGCGCGGGGAGATATAATCATTAGAGATGATTAGATGGACAAGCCGGAGGTTGAAAAATTTAACAGTGGATTTCTATTTACAAATTGGATCCCGTCAATGCGCCTTTGCATTTTTGGGCTATTATTTCTCCGGACTCGTCACTATAAATTATTCCCATTTCCAGGGATGGCAAATCTTTCACTTTTATAAATTTAATTCCCTTTCTTTGAATTTTCGCAAATGATTCGGGAATTAAGGCCCAGCCTTCTCCCGCGGCTATTCTTGCGAGCAAAACCTCATATTCAACTGGCTCATCAATGTAATCCGGTCTAAATCCCATTTTTCTGAAAACCTGACACATTCTTTTGTGCCAATCAGGATTGCGACACGCTGAAAACCAGAAAAATGGCATGCCATTCAAATCAGGTAGATTTATATCCGTATCAAAGTTCTGCCAACTTTCGGGCAGTATTGCCAATAAGGACTCGGCATATGGCAGATTTATGGTTGATAAATCTGGTTTATTCATAGGCAGCGCCACCCATGCGGCCAAAACATTCCCTTTAATGACATCATTTGCCAGCTGGACGGAGGAAGAGCGTTTTATTGTGACTTTGTCCCTGTCATATAAAGATTTGAGGACGTCAATAACTGGCTCATAAATACTCTGCTCAAAAGCTGTCGTAAAACCAAGCACACAAGTTTCAGATTTTTTGAACCTGGCAAGCTTTCTTTGCACATCTTCCTGCATGGTCAATAAAGGCTGGATAATTTTAAGCAATTCCTTGCCTGCGTCAGTCAGTTCAAGGCCATAACTGCGCCGGACAAAAAGGCATACGCCAAGCCTGTCTTCAAGATTTTTAATTTTTCGGCTCAGGGGAGGCTGAGAAATGTTAAGCAATTCAGCGGCATGGCGAATATTCAATTCGACGGCGACAACAGCGAAGGCCCGCAATGAGGCAATATCCACGAAATCAGTCATACCTTTTAGGTATCACTCAAAAGATAATTCCGCAAATAGGCAAGGCTGGCTATCGTGCTTTGAAAGGAGGATCCATGAAAAAGAAGTTTTTGTGTTTTGTGACGAGCGCTCTCCTTATGGGGGCAGCGAGTGTTGGCTTGGCCGCCAATTTGCCCATGACCGGGTTTTCGGCTCCTGTCGGGATAGTGGAACTGGGAAACGGAGCATTGCTGGTGGCCGAATGGAGCGCGGACAGGATAAGCAAAGTAGAAGGGTCTCAAAAGCAGCCTGTCATCAGCGGTATAAGCTCTCCGGCAGGGCTGGCAATGGATAATGAAGGCAACATATATATTGCCGGATATGGCGATGGCAATGTTTATGTATGGAATGGGGGTGGGGAAGCAAAAGTTTTGGCAAGCGGGTTCAGACAGCCCACAGGCTTGCTCTGGTCAAAAAATAATACTCTGCTTGTGGCCAATCGGGGAGCAGGCACAGTTGAGGAAATTGATAAAAGCGGCAACAGGCGCGTTATTTCCCGTGGGCACAGCCTGCCTGTTGGCATCGCTTTGACAGAAGACGGCGCTATGTATGTGAGCTGCTATGGAGGAACGCTGGACAGAGTTTCAAGAAATGGAGAAATCCGGAAAATTAAAACAGGATTAAGCACTCCTGGCGTGGGAATCCTGGCAAGCGGCAAGGATACGGTATTTGTGGTGGATAATGCGGCAGGCAAAGTTATCGAAGCAGGCCCAAATGGCGCGATAAGGACACTGGCGGAAAATTTGTCCGGGCCTGTCGGCCTTGCCAGAACTAAGGCCAATGAAATTATTATCGCAACCTGGGGAGATGGAAAAATTCAAGTTATGGAGATGAAAAATGAGTGAAAGCGCGCGATATGAGACGGGCTTGGATATGCTTGACAGGATTGATGGAGCTGGCGGACGTCATGTTGTGGAAGCATTACGGGATATTGCGCCGGATTTTGGAAAATATCTTGTGGAATTTCCATTTGGCGATATTTATTCCAGAAAGGGCGTGGATCTGAAGACAAGGGAAATCGCCACTATCGCGGCTTTGGCAGCTTTGGGCAATGCGAGACCACAGCTCAAGATTCACCTTGGGGCATGTCTTAATGTGGGATGCTCAAAGACAGAAATTACAGAGATTTTGATGCAGATAGCGGTCTATGCCGGTTTTCCAGCTGCCTTAAATGCGCTTTTTGCCGCAAAAGAGGTATTTGAGGAAGAAAAATCCACAGGAAAATAGCCCGTCATTAATTCTTAACGCTACGTTCAACTCAATTGTTAATGAATACAAAATACTTTTAAAAATAAAAATTTATATTTTCAATAACATAAAAAGTGAATTAAGCCTTAAAAATTAAAGTTTTTTGAAAAAGGGGGTCTGGGGGACTGCGTAGCCGTTAGCGGCTTTGCCGGTTACGGATACGGCGTACCCCTTGCGGGTAGAAAACTTTTGTTCACAAAAGTTGTCATCCCCCAGAAATATCAACAGTTCGGTTAAAAATAGCCATTCTCAAATAAATGCCAGGGCGTTAATTCCGCAAGGAATGGGCGCCCTGGTTTATTTCGTTCAACAAGCGCTATCCCCATCCAGCATTTTTGGGGGTTGGCAATTACTTCATATTCAATAATATACTATAATAATTGAATAAATACAAAAATTTCCATACTCGTGAAAAATCAATATTTTACCGGCTACAAGCTATGGACTGATCTTTAAATGAGTTTTAGAATGCGCCTGTCAAAAATCGGTTATAAACAAAAGATTTTAATAGGAGAGCAAATATGGATAATGAAAACGTCCTGTCCGTCAGGCCGGATAGCGATGGATTTTTTGGCGCTCATGGAGGCCAGTTTGTGCCGGCGCCGCTAAAAAAGCGTCTGGATGAAGTCACGGCCGCCTTTGAAGAGGCAATAAGGGATGAGGAGTTCAAAAAAGAGCTGGCCTATCTGCTAAAGCACTATGCGGGGCGTCCAAGTCCTGTTTTTTATTGTAAAAATTTAACCCGCGATCTGTCAGGCGCCCAGATTTGGCTTAAAAGGGAAGATCTTAATCATCTTGGCGCCCATAAAATCAATAATACCCTGGGACAGTGTCTGCTTGCGAAAAGGATGGGTAAAACGGAGATTGTGGCGGAAACCGGAGCGGGACAGCATGGAGTGGCGGCTGCTGCAAGCGCGGCCCTGCTTGGTTTAAAGTGCACGATTTATATGGGCGAAGTGGATATGGCCCGACAGTATCTGAATGTGATTCGCATGAAAATGCTGGGGGCCAGGGTAGAGAGCGCCATAATAGGTCAGAAAACGCTTAAGGAAGCGGTTGACGAGGCCCTGAAAGCCTGGATTGACAACAATAAAATTTTCTATGTGCTCGGCTCGGCGGTAGGCCCGCATCCTTATCCCTGGATAGTGCGCTATTTCCAGAGCGTCATTGGCATAGAAGCCAGAAAGCAAATGCTGGAAGCGACAGGCCGTCTGCCCAATGCCTGCATAGCGTCCGTAGGAGGCGGCTCAAATGCCATTGGCCTTTTCGCCGGTTTTATGGAAGATGCGGACGTGCGCCTGATAGGAGTCGAACCTGGCGGGCGGGGCAGTAACTATGGAGATCATGCCGCCTCCCTGTGCCTTGGCGAACCCGGCATCATGCATGGCTTCTCTTCATACATGATTAAGAATCCGGAAGGAGACGCCGGCAAGGTATATTCGATTTCAGCAGGTCTGGATTATCCTTCAGTCGGGCCGGAACACGCAAGACTAAAGGATGAGGGAAAGGCCGAATATGTAAGCGTCAACGATCAGGAGGCCCTGGACGCCTTTTTCAAACTTTCAAAGATGGAAGGCATTCTTCCCGCCCTGGAATCCGCCCATGCCCTGGCGGAAGCCATAAAACTGGCCCCGGAAATGGACAAGGACAAGATTCTTCTGGTCAACCTCTCTGGCAGGGGCGACAAGGATGTCCAGCAGATAGCGGACATGATCGCGGCCCAGTCCATCCAGTAAAATCTGAATATCCGTCAAGGCCGCCGGATCTTCCGGCGACCTATTCTTCTCCCACGCGCAAGGCGGCAAGAAAGGCTTCCTGGGGAAGTTCCACATTGCCCATTCTTTTCATCCGCTTTTTGCCTTCCTTTTGCTTTTCCAGGAGTTTGCGTTTCCTTGTAATATCTCCGCCGTAACATTTGGCTGTCACATCCTTGCGGAAAGCGGAGACTGTTTCCCTCGCGATAATCTTGTTGCCGATCGCGGCCTGGATCGCCACCTGAAATAATTGTCTGGGTATTGTTTTTTTGAGCTTCAAGGCCAGGGATCTGCCGATACTATAGGCCTTGTCACGATGCACAATGACAGACAGGGCGTCAACGGGCTCACCATTAATCAGAATATCCAGACTGACAAGATCGGAAGTCCGGTAGTCTATGGGGCTATAGTCCATTGAGGCATAGCCGCGCGTGCCTGATTTCAGCCTGTCAAAAAAATCATAGACAATTTCTGAAAAAGGCAATTCATAGGTGGCCACCACCCTGTTTTCAGTCAGGTATTTCAGGTTTTTCTGTTCTCCCCGTTTTTCTTCACAGAGTTTCATGACATTGCCCACATATTCGGGAGGCATATGGATATCCATGCTTACGTACGGTTCAGACAGGGACGCGATCTTTGAGGGATCGGGCAGATGACTGGGGTTGTCCACTTCCAGAACCTGTCCGTCTGTCAGGTTCACCCTGTATATCACAGAGGGAGCGGAGGCGATTAATTCTACCTGAAATTCCCTTTCGAGCCTTTCCTGAATAATTTCCATATGCAGAAGGCCAAGAAAACCGCAGCGGAAGCCAAATCCAAGAGCCTGGGACGTTTCCGGTTCAAAGGTCAGGGACGCGTCGTTTAGCTGCAGTTTCTGGAGCGCGTTTTTCAGGTTTTCATATTCCGAGGATTCGGTAGGATATATTCCGCAGAATACCATGGGTTTTACTTCCGCAAATCCTTCTACAGGCTCAAGGGCTGGCTGGTTCGCAAGAGTTATCGTATCTCCGACCCGCGCATGGCCCAGTTCCTTGATGGATCCGCATAAAAAGCCAACTTCCCCCGTTCCAAGGGAGTCAACATCAACGGCTTCCGGCGAAAATACCCCAAGTTTCAGGACTTCATATTCGCGGCCTGTACTCATCAGGCGGATCCTGTCGCCAAGGCGGATTTGACCGTCAACAACGCGGAAAAGAGTGACGACTCCCTGATAGGGATCATACCACGAATCAAAAATCAGGGCTTTGAGCGGGGCGTCGGGGTTGCCGGAGGGAGGAGGAAGCCTGGTCACAATCGCTTCCAGAACTTCATCGACTCCTTCTCCGCTTTTTGCGGAAATCGGCAGGGCCTCAGAACAATCAAGACCGATACCTTCCTCGATTTCTTCTTTTACCGCTTCAACATTGGCTCCTGGCAAATCAATTTTGTTGATTACGGGCACTATTTCGTGATCATGGTCCAGAGCAAGATAGACATTGGCAATGGTTTGGGCCTCCACGCCCTGGGACGCGTCCACCACAAGCAGCGCTCCCTCACAGGCGGCCAGGGAACGTGAAACTTCATAATTGAAGTCGACATGCCCTGGAGTATCAATGAGGTTCAGTTCGTATTCCTTGCCGTCTTTGGCCGTATAGGGTATTCGGGCGGTCTGGGCCTTGATGGTTATTCCCCTTTCCCTTTCCAGATCCATCTTGTCAAGATACTGTTCGCGGGCGTCCCTCGCGCTCACCAGCTTTGTCAGCTCCAGAATACGATCAGCCAGGGTGGATTTGCCGTGATCAATATGGGCGATTATGCAGAAATTACGTATGCGTTCCTGTGGTATCATCATTGGCCCTGATTATTTCTTTA
>CAYNKM010000015.1:0-14322 GCA_964397795.1 uncultured Desulfovibrio sp.
CAGTTTTATGCAAGCAGAGATCAGAGGATTTAATGTGCTATTGGTCAGTGTCGGGCGGCAGAGTTGGCTTTAAAGAATTTTATTATCCTTTTACCAAAGTGGAATCCTGCGGCCGGTAAATCTTCCTGATCTGTCCAGGCCGGAAATTAAATTTCTGGAATCGGCAACAAGGGGCAGGAGTTCGCTTTTTAAAGTTTGCAAGGATATTACCCGATTTCACATATCCCTTCTTCTGGGGCGAAAAGGAAAAATGTATGAGCGATTTAATCTGGTATGGTCACGCCGCCTTTAAAATTGAAGCTGAAGGGGCAAGCGTTGTGATAGACCCATATTGTGCTCCCAAATGGGGGATATCAGCCGAGGAAGTGGGCAAACCCGATATGGTGCTTCTGACTCATGACCATGGCGATCATGTGGGCGAGACCGTGAATATCTGTCGGCAAAGCGGGGCCATGCTCGGCTGTATAGTGGGCACGGCGGCCAAAATGGTTGAAAATGGCCTTCCGCAGGATCAGATATTGAATGGCATTGGTTTTAATATAGGAGGAACTGTCAGTTACAAGGGCATTTCCGCCACAATGACCCAAGCTTTTCACTCAAGTGATTCAGGCATGCCGGCAGGGTATGTTATTCGTATGCCTGATAATATTATGTTCTATCATGCTGGCGATACGGGAATTTTCAGCAGCATGGCATTATTGGGCTCCATCTACAAAATTCGTGTCGCCCTGCTGCCGATTGGCGGAGTTTTTACCATGGATGCCCTGCAGGCATCCTTCGCCTGCAGATTGCTTGGATGTGAAGCGGTTGTTCCCATGCACTGGGGAACATTTCCGGTTTTGGCGCAAAGTACGGAGGAATTTAAGCAAAAGCTTTCAGAAAATGCCCCCAATTGCCGCTGTATTGATCTCAAGCCGGGAAAACCCGTTGATATTGGCAAACTTTTGTCGGCCTGAAAAAAGTTTCCCCTGTCCACTATCTTTATAGTGGCAGGGGAGGATCCGGATGTGGCCAGATTCATACTGAAAGACGCGGGAAAATTTATTTATAAGATTGATCGCGCTTATATGTAATATTTAAAGCTTCAATCCAAATAAATCATAAATATGGATTTACGCATATTTGAGCAATTCTTTTTCCCATAGATCAAAGATCTTTTGGGCTGAATAGTTTTCACGGCAGTCTTGCCAGGCGTATTTTCCAATATTCTTTCTTAAAGAGGCCGAAGCGAATAACGGACGCAATGTTTCCGCAAGAGATTCAGGACTGGATTGTGGCGCGAGAAAGCCATTTTTACCAGGCTTGATGATTGCCTGCAGAGCCAGACAATCCGCAAAGCCGGCTACGGGCAAACCATGACCCATTGCTTCAAGCACGGTATTGGGAAAGCCCTCATGCAGGCTTGGCAAACAATAGACGCTGGCGGCCCTGTATTCCTTGCCGACATCCGGGTCCGCCGCTCTTATTTCCACTATTTCTTTCAGGTTTAAATTGTCCGTCAATTTATTTAATTGTTCTTCCTCTTCTCCCCAGCCAGCCAGCCTTAGACGCCATTGGGGAAATTCTTTTGATAACAGGGCAAAAGCCCTGATTAGCAAATCCAGCCGTTTTTGTCTGGCAAAACGCCCGAGAAAAAGCAGAACGGGCTTATCTTCATCATGGTCGGGATAGGTGGTGGGCAAATTATCGGGCGCGGCATTTGGAATAATAAAAGATTTTTTTCGGAATTCTTCAGGCACAAAATTCAAATAAACCGGCAATAGTTCATGAATTGCCGCACAGGAGGAAAGAAAGGCCCGGCGCCCGTCAGGATTCCAGAAGTCCTGTTCAATAAGCAATGGAGAATTTCTTTCAGAACAGATGTAGGGGATTTTGGCTTCCGCGCAAATTTGACCCCATACGACATGTTTAGCGTCCGACTCAAAACCGACCACAGCCTGAATATCGTATTTTTTGAGCAAAGCCATTCCGAAGGAAAGATCGGCAAATTCCGGATTCAGGAAACTGGAAGGAAAAAATGGACGGGAAGCAGGGGATTCAATCTGTATTGGGGAGGAAGACGGGTTTGAACAGTTAAAAGGCGCGCGTCATGGCCGCGCAAAAGCATTTCAGTCGCCAGACGGATTGACGCTCTTTCCGAGCCGCCCCTGCTCGCGCAAATTCCCGCATTCGCGACCGCTATACGCATTTGATATTCTCCAGTCTTATATGGCTTCCCAGTTCAAGATCAAAATCCGGATTGTCGGGAGCTGTCAATCCGGCCCAGGAATAGAAGGTCATTTCGCTGAAATACCAGGTATTTTTATTTAAATTAAAATCAACGCGGACATGAGGGAAATTTCTGGACAGGACTCTGGCGCAATGAAGCAGTTCGTCAAACCATGGCGACTGTGGCATATCCGTTTCAAAGTTGGGATAATGCCAGCGCGCCGCTATTCTTTCTCCGTTTATCCTGTATATATTTCCGTTTCTTTCGCCATTTTTGGGCTGTTTGATAATCCAGTAAAAAAGCGGCTCTCCATTAAAACAAAAAAAGTCCATACAGTAGTCTATATCAACTATTTGTTCGCATATCACGGAAGGCTTGATGTTCTGGTAGCAATTCTCCAGCGCGTGGTAATAATGGTTGGACAGGGGATTAAGCCAGCCTTGAACAAGATTGCGCAAACGTCCCATCGACGCGAATGTTTTATTGACAAATTCCTGCGCGCCGGATCCGAAATTGGACTTGGCGATAAATTTCCACGGCAGTCTGGCAAAGTGAATATTCACAAATTCTGATACGGAATTGAAAACGGCCAATTGTGGAACCAAATGATGGGAGAAATCGGGGAGTACAGTTTTTATATAATGAGGAAATAGCGATTTGTCCGCGACTGTTCGCATTTTGGGGTTCTGGTAAAAGATTTTGAGCCAGTTCAATTTTTCGGTAAATGTGTGAGGATTGTCAAAGTCCGGATTGTATCCAAGAGAATGATAAAATTTGTACCCCAGGAAATCCATTTTTTCCTGCTTGGTCAGTTCCCTGCGGTATTTAATGGCGTTGATCTGATTGAAACGCTCGGATGAAACCTTGCAGGGTTCTGATTGATCATCATATTGAATAAGGGTGGCGCGGGAGTCTGAATGATTCGATGTGCTTTCCATGATTTTACCTGTCCGGGCCAGAAAATCCCTGTTCTTATGAGACCAATTCCAGAATTTTTTCTTTCTGTTTTTCCGGAGAGTATTCTCTGGATGTCCTTATTGCGGCTTCCCGTAATTTTTGAAGTTCTTCTCCGCCAGCCACAAGCAGGCTTATTGCCTTCTCAAGAGCGAGGGCCGCGGAGAAAGTGTCCGCGTCAGCCGCGAAGAAACCGTTCTGGGCATCCAGAAGTCCATTTTTATCGCTATTTTTATAAATGCAGGGAAGGCCGGGCCGCATATAGTCCCAGCCTCCATATCCCGCGAAGCCTGTTACAACAAGGCCGCTTGCCATGGCTTCAAGAGGGGGCAGGGGACAGCCTTCCGGAAACCCGGTAGCCAGAAAAATATGAGCCTGCCGCATTAACCGCGCCACATCCTCATGGCTTCTGCCAGAGATCTCAAGCCATTTGGGAGAAGGCAGACCGCTTAAACGCAGCCGCGCTTCCAGAATATTGCGAATCTGGCGGGCCAGGGCAGGATTTTTTCTGGGCATCCAGGCTATTACAGGCTTTTCGCCTGCAGCCAATGGCTTTTTTGGATCCTGAATGGAGGGATAAAAGAGATCCGGATCAATGGCGGGACGGATAACCGGCGCGTCTTTTCCGGTTGTCGTTTTTATGAAGTGGGCTACCGGATCGGATACGGCCCAGAATTTGACAGGCAAGTCGGCCCAGGATGTCCCTTCGGGGAGGTTTCCCAGTAAATAAGCCCAGTTCTGGACATAAACTATATTTGTCGCCCTGTTTTTCAAGCCTGGGGCAAGCGCGTTGGGCCAGCCTTCAGGCACTATCCAGTAATCTCCTGGATGAATATCAATTTCTGATAATTTTAAAAAAGGGGCTCCCTCTGGCCGTGCCAGTTCATCAGGCAAGCAGTTTTGACTTGTGAGAAAGACTTTTTTTCCATTTTGGGAAAGATGGGCCGCGAGATCTGCGATAACATACATGCCGCCGCTTGCCTTTTTTGAGGGAGGCATATAAAAATAAATATTTTTCATCAGTGTTTCCAGAACCGCTATACGTTCTTCTTACCAGTTTAAGATAAAATAAATAAATAGGAAAGGAGAGAATATGACTGAAAAAGCACTTTATCCATGGAGATCTCACAGGGAAGCCTTGTTTGCCGGAATTTGAAATGTCCGCCGCCATGCGCGTGAAAGCTTGTTTATTTGGATAAAAAATATTTGTATTTAATCTTAAACAGTATCAATATTATCTTTCTGTTTATATCTGTATGGACATCCTTTTTATAATTTTTAAAAAATATAAATTATTTCTATAAGGCAGGTTAAAAGAATGGAAGTCAAGCATACTGGTCTTACAGATTCCCAGGTGGAGGAAAGCAGAAGGCTGCATGGGCAAAACATAATAACTCCCCCTCCTTCTGAACCGTTATGGAAGCAATATCTGGAAAAATTTTCTGATCCGCTGATCATCATTTTGCTTGTGGCGGGAGCTTTTTCCCTGCTCATTTCCTTTTATGAATTCTATGGGCTTGATAAATCCGCTGATGTCTTCTTTGAGCCAGTCGGTATATTCATGGCAATCCTGCTGGCCACAGGGCTTGGTTTTATTTTCGAACTCAAGGCCAACAGGGAATTTGCCCTTTTGAATCAGGTTAATGACGATGAGCCTGTCCTGGTTATCCGCAATGGCAATGCCCAGAACATTCCCCGCAAAGATGTTGTGGTCGGAGATTTGATTCTTCTGGAGACCGGGGATGAAGTTCCCGCCGATGGGGATCTCCTGGAGGCCATGTCCCTGACTGTTGACGAATCATCCCTTACCGGCGAGCCAAGCTGCTATAAAAGCGTAAATCCCGAAGAGGCGGATCCCGAAGCCACTTTTCCCACTTCCCGTGTTTTGCGCGGCACAAAAATTCTGGAAGGCCATGGACTGTTCAAGGCAGACGCGGTTGGTGACAAGACAGAAAATGGCAAGGTCTTTCAGGCCGCCCAGATTGATGACAGCGTTAAAACCCCGCTAAATGAGCAACTGGAAGGACTGGGCGATCTGATAACCAAGGCAAGTTACATTTTTGCCGCGTTGGTAATTGTGGGCCGGTTGGCGATTTATTTTTTTTCCGGCCAGTCCACCGCGTTGGTTGATGTTTTGGCTTATGCTCTGCAGAGTATCATGATCGCCATTACCCTTATTGTGGTGGCTGTGCCGGAAGGCCTTCCCATGGCGGTTACTCTTTCTCTTGCGTACAGTATGCGCCGCATGCTTCAGACCAATAATCTTGTACGCAAGATGCACGCATGTGAAACAATGGGCGCGGCGACTGTTATTTGTACGGATAAAACCGGCACGCTCACATATAATCAGATGACGGTAAATGAATTTTATCCAGATCAGTCCAAATCCGGTAATAACGACAGATTCAGGAACGGTCTGGCCCTCAATTCCACAGCCCAGCTCAATCTGGCAAAGGCCGATAAACCGGAGGTTCTGGGCAATCCAACCGAAGGAGCGTTGCTGCTTTGGCTTAATTCCCAGGGCGTGGATTATTCGGCAATAAGGGACAAGGCCAAATTTGAGGCGGAAATCCCCTTTACCACCCAGCGCAAATATATGGCGGTTCAGGTTCTTTTGCCTGATAATAAACGCTATGTCTATGTCAAGGGCGCGCCAGAAATTGTTCTCAATCTTTGCAAGAGTCTTGCGCCAGGCCTCACACGCGAAGATATTCAGCAAAAGCTGTTTCAATGGCAAAATCAGGCCATGCGGACGCTGGGATTTGCCTGTCAGGAATTAAAACCGGATGAACAGGGTATTGAAAAAGGCGAACTGCTTGCTCGGGATCTTGAATTTTTGGGGATAGTTTCCATTTCAGATCCTGTCAGGGCCGACGTGCCACCCGCTATCGCGGCGTGCATGGATGCCGGGATCCAGGTCAAGATCGTGACTGGAGATACACCGGCAACTGCAAGAGAAATAGGCCGTCAGATAGGACTCTGGAAAGAGGGAGATGGTGACAAAAACATTATCACGGGTCCGGAACTGGGCGAGCTGTCGGATGATGAGCTTGACAGGAGAGTGGAAGATTTAAAAATCATCTCCCGCGCGCGGCCCATGGACAAGGAAAGGCTGGTACGCAGCCTTCAGCGTAATAATGAAGTGGTTGCCGTTACAGGTGACGGGACAAATGACGCCCCCGCTCTTAAGGCCGCTCATGTGGGCCTCTCAATGGGCGATGGCACATCCGTGGCGAAGGAAGCAAGCGATATTACAATTATTGACAATTCCTTTTCCAGTATTGGACGCGCTGTCATGTGGGGTCGCTCGCTTTATCAGAACATCCAGCGCTTCATACTTTTTCAGATGACAGTCAACGTGGCGGCCTGTTTTACTGTTCTTGCCGGCGCTTTTATGGGCACGCAATCTCCCTTGACGGTAACCCAGATGCTTTGGGTCAATCTGATAATGGACACTTTCGCGGCAATGGCTCTGGCTTCCCTGCCGCCAAGAGAGGACGTCATGCATGAGCCGCCCAGAAAAAGGGAGGATTTTATAATTTCCAAACCAATGGAAAAACGTATAATTGGAGTGGGAGGATTATTCTTCCTTATTCTTATCGCCCTTGTCTGGTTTTTGGAACACCATAACGTAACCAGTATGAGCGAGATACTTACGGCCCCTGTCAAGGAGAAAACAGGTCTGAGCCCTGAAGAGTGCAGCATGTTTTTTACCATTTTTGTCATGCTGCAATTCTGGAATCTTTTTAACGCGAAGGCATACGCCACCGATTCTTCTTCGCTGCATTTTAAGGGCTGCGGCGCGTTCCTGTTGATTGTGGCCATTATCTTCATAGGGCAGATAGTGATAGTCACCTTCGGCGGGCAGTTCTTTAATGTTGTTCCCCTATCCTTGTCGGACTGGATCTGGATTATCGTCCTTACCTCGCCAGTTTTATGGATAGGCGAGATAGCCAGGCTTTTTTCTCATAAAAGAGGGTAAAATGATAACTTCTATTTATTAAAGTTTTTTGAAAGAGGGGATTCGGGGGGCTGCGCAGCCCTTGCCAGCTGTGCTGGCTTGGGGTGCGTCATCCCCCAGGAAAAAATCAAGGCAGAATTAAATAAGAGTTAAACTAACCCTGCTGAAGCGATAGAGTTGAAAGATGGCGGAAAATCCTGCTTCCTGCAGAACAGGGGCGGCAGATTGATTGTTGTCCGGCTTGTTAATAATAAATAAATATTCTGATTAAAAGGCTATCTGTTTTGATAACGTCCATATTTATGCTCTGTGTGGCAATTATATTGTTTATTGTGTTTAAATTTATTCCAGATAACACAAAGTCTGGCAATCGTGGCTCTGATTCGGATAAATAAAAGTCGGTATCTGAAAAACTGCCAGCTGGAGAAGATTTTGGCTTCAGCATTTGGAATCTTGATCCCAAATCCGCCAGTTATTAACAGAAAACTCATTTATCAGTAAATTTTGCAGATTGGAGAAGGTAAAGTCAAACAGTCCCCCTGCATAGGGATCTCCAGTAAGGCAATAGTTGGTAAAGTGATGGCAATTTTTATTCAGGAGATCATAGCCTTTTTGCTTAGGATCGTTCAGGGCCGCGATAGCATTTTCAACCGCTCTTTCTGAAGCAAAAGGTTCTTTATCTATACAGGCGACATAGATGAAAAGCGCCCAGTTGAAGCCGTCCAGCCTTTTCAGGAATGTTTCGGAATCAACCCTGGCTATATACCCATCGCCATCCCTATGAATGATCATGTTGTCTCCGACATATATGCCAGAATGTTCCGCGCATATGCCCATTTCGCAAAGTATCGGAGCCGGTGAAAGGTTGCAGATAAGAACGCTCCCTGGCCTGGGCGTCACTTTATCCCTGAATACATTGTCTATAAAAGAATTTCTTGACATATTATTTTTTGACGCCAGCCTGTTCTTGCCATAGCCGCATGAATTGCATGTTATAATGGTTTTAAAACCGGGATCCACAAAATATTTTACTCCGGGAAGACCGTTGGAAACAGTGTGAATTTCAATTTCATCAGATCCGCAAACTGGACATACAGGAGATTGAAATAAATTTTTAAAAAAATTCAGCATCTTGTTTTTTCCTCATGAGCATCCTGCTCATAATTAAGCGTTGAATATCCAATTCATTGTGGTTAAAGACCTGGTCCTTCATGCCGCTACAGCCAGAGCCATTGCAAACCATACCTGCTACTGTGCTTTGAGCTTTCACATAAGTGGAATCAATCATTGCATAATATATTTTATTTACGCGTTTTGCAAAAATCCGAAATATTTTTTCAAAATTAAACAAGAGCATAAAATTTTTATTGAATTTAAACGCCTTATTTAATTATATTTTAAATATTGTTGGCCGATTGATCACTCTTGCCAACTCTGCTTTCCAAATTCTGGTCTTGACGAAAAAACGCAATCTTTATAACTTTCAAGTATCCATAAAAAAATATTGAGTCCGGATTCTGTATATATTTAAACTGAATCTTTTGCCCTGTCCATACAGGAAAAGGAGCAGTCTATGGCTCGTAAAAAATTTTGGGCTATGCTGGCCGCTGGATGTGTATGCGGCGTCCTTATTGTTGTCGCGGGTGTAAAATTGACTTCGACAACAGCATTTTGTCTTTCCTGCCATGAAATGAGGGTCTATCAGAAGGAACTTGCGCTGTCTCCACATGCCAGGGACGCCAGTGGGAACGATATTGGCTGTTCCCGATGTCATATCCCCAATGCTCATGTGGTCAGGATGCTGGGCGCCAAAGCCTGGATGGGTATAAAAGATATATGGCAACACAGTACAGGAGATGTCACGGATCTGGATCGGGCAGAAATGCAGGCCGTGGCCCGCCGTTTTACAGATGATTCAAATTGCCGGCAATGTCATCAGGATCTTATGCGCAATGCGAAAAACACAGGGCCCAATTCCGTATACGGCCAATTGAGCCATGCAAATTACCTTGGCGAAAATGGCAAATCTCCAGCTGGCTGCGTATATTGCCATCTCAATATGGCCCATTTGCCGGATTTTGATAAGCGTATACCAAAGAACAGGGAATTTGCCATGAAATTGGGGGGAGAATAGTCATGAAGCTTACAAAGGTGGCGATTTACGCTTGTGTGGTTGCTGTTTTGCTTGTGGGCTCCTATTTTATGTATATGGCCTGGGCCTTTCCAGAAACAAGATGCGAGGGAGCCAAACACTTGCAAGCCGCTGGTATGGAAGGTGATTGCTACGGTTGTCATATGAAGGCGACACCAGCCGTTGCCCAGCATTGGTATGAAAGTAAACATGGGATGATCCTTGTTCGCTGTCAAACCTGCCATGGTATGCCGGACGGAAATGGCTCTCTAAAATTTACCCGTTCTCCGGGGGTTGAGGTATGTGCCCGTTGTCATTCCAGTGCCATAAACGCAATGCAGGCCAAATTTGGCAGCCGTCAGGATTGCAATACCTGCCATCCTTATCATCAAAGCGCCATGCATGGTCATGCTTACGAAATGAAAACTAAAACATCTGTCGCCCAATTTTAAAGGGACAAGGTAGTACTATGAATAGATCTCGCAGAGAGTTTTTAAAATCTTGCGCCATGGCTTGCGCTGTTGCCGCGGCAGCTGGAACAACATTTCCTGGTCTGGCATTTGCTGCCTCCGATAAACCCGAAAAATGGGTAAAAGGCGTCTGCCGGTATTGCGGAACAGGCTGCGGCGTTCTCATTGGTGTGCGTGATGGAAAAGCCATAGCCATTCAGGGCGATCCAAACAATCATAATGCTGGTCTGCTCTGTCTGAAAGGCTCAATGCTCATTCCTGTGCTCAATTCAAAAGAACGGGTGACCAAACCCATGATAAGACGCAGCAAAGGCGGCGCCCTTGAGCCTGTCAGCTGGGATGAGGCTTTGGATCACATGGCAACAAAATTCCGCAAAAGCATTGACGAGCACGGTCCGGACTCCGTAGCCTGGTATGGCTCGGGACAATGCCTGACAGAAGAGACCTATGTAGCAAATAAACTGTTCAAGGGCGGATTTGGAACAAACAATGTCGATGGCAATCCAAGACTTTGTATGGCAAGCGCTGTCGGAGGCTACCTTACCAGTTTTGGCAAAGATGAGCCAATGGGCACATATGGTGATATTGATAACGCCAATTGCTTCTTTATTATCGGCTCAAATACTTCCGAAGCCCATCCGGTTCTGTTCAGGCGCATTGCCAGACGCAAACAGACAGAGCCCTCGGTAAAAATTATCGTTGCGGACCCGCGCAGAACCAATACTTCCCGTATTGCGGATCTGCATATTCCTTTCCGTCCTGGAACGGATCTCGCGTTAATGAATGGCATGGCCTGGGTTATAATCAATGAAGAGCTTGATAACCCGCGTTTCTGGCAGAAATATGTAAATTTCATGACTCCTGATGGCAAACCTGCCGATTTTGAGGCCTATAAGGCCTTTCTGGAAGATTACAGACCGGAAAAAGTTGCTGAAATCTGCAAGGTGCCAGAGAAGGATATCCGGGAGGCCGCCCGCCTTTTCGCTGAATCGCCAGCGGCCATGAGCTTATGGTGTATGGGTATCAATCAGCGCGTTCAGGGTGTTGCCGCCAATAATCTCATTCATAACCTGCATTTGCTTACTGGCCAGATTGGCCGTCCCGGCGCCACTCCTTTCTCACTTACCGGACAGCCAAATGCCTGTGGCGGTGTGCGTGATGGCGGCGCGCTTTCACACCTGCTTCCGGCGGGGCGTGTAGTGGCAAACCCAAAACACCGTGCGGAAATGGAGAAAATATGGGGTCTGCCGGAAGGCCGTATTTCTGATAAAAACGGATATCATACGGTGGCTCTTTTTGAGGCCCTTGGAAAAGGCGATGTAAAATGCCTGATCATCTGTGAGACAAATCCGGCACATACTCTGCCAAACCTGAACAAGGTTAACAAGGCCCTGAGCAATCCGGAATCTTTTATTGTCTGTATTGAAGCTTTTCCCGATGCCGTTACACTGAACTATGCGGATCTTATCCTGCCCCCCGCTTTCTGGTGTGAGCGGGATGGTGTCTATGGCTGTGGTGAAAGACGCTATTCCCTTACGGAGAAAGCCGTTGACTCCCCCGGAGAATGTCGCCCGACAGTAAATACTCTTGTGGAATTTGGTAAACGCTGCGGAGTTGATCCAAAACTGCTTAATTTCAAGAACGCCGAGGATGTCTGGAATGAATGGCGTGGTGTTTCCAAAGGCACTACCTATGACTTTTCAGGAATGACCAGGGACAGGCTGCGTAAGGAATCCGGAATAATCTGGCCCTGTCCTTCAGAAGATCATCCTGGCACAACCCTCCGCTATGTCCGCGGCTCGGATCCCTTTGTGCCCAAAGATCATCCTGATAAAATGTTTTTCTATGGCAAACCGGATGGCAAGGCCTGTATCTGGATGCGGCCCTACAAAGGGGCGGCGGAAGAGCCGGATGCCGACTATCCCTTATACCTTACTTCCATGCGTGTCATTGATCATTGGCATTCCGCGACCATGACTGGAAAGGTTCCTGAACTTCTCAAGGCCAATCCCGCCGCCTTTGTGGAAATCAATCCGGAAGATGCCGCAAGAGCTGGAATAAAACATGGTGATAATGTGATCGTGGAAACAAGACGCGATTCCATGGAACTGCCTGCCCGCGTGAGCGAGACATGCAGACCAGGACTGATCGCCGTACCATTCTTTGATCCTAAAAAGCTGGTCAACAAACTCTTCCTGGATGCCACCGATCCAATATCGCGTGAACCAGAATACAAGATCTGCGCCGCGCGTATAAAAAAAGCCTCCTGATGGCAATAGCAAGTTTTTTTGTGCTGCATTCTCCCCAGGATCAAAAGCAGGTGCTGGAGATCCTGGGGAACATTTCCCAGATTTCAGAAACACAAACTGTTGGCAAGGATAAAATTGTTGCTGTCCTTGAGCTTCCCGGGCAGGAATTGACTTCTCTTCTCAAGAGAATAGCCGCTATGCCCCCTATCCTCTCTCTGGAATTGATATTTATAAATTATGAGGATGATCTGGACGGGAACGGCTATATGGAAATACCCCCGGAAGCGAAAAAATATGATTAATCTTTTTATGCACCCCCTGCGTCCGCCAGGAGCATGTTCCGAGCGGACTTTTATCAGCCTTTGTATATGCTGCGGAAAATGTGTGGAGGCATGTCCGCATAACTCCATAAAGCTTGAGCATGGCTTTGGTAGAACCCGCCTAACCCCATATGTGGATGTGGACGATAGTCCATGCCATCTCTGTATGAAATGCCCGCCCGTTTGTCCAACAGGCGCGCTTGACCCGGAACTGGAGGATCTGAACAAGGTCAAAATGGGCCAGGCCTATATTCTGAAAGATAAATGCTATAATTTCTCCGATGGCACCATGTGTATGACCTGCTATGATAGATGCCCAATCAGAGGCAAGGGAATTGTGCTTGATTTTGGTATTACACCGGCCATGACCAAAGATTGTGCCGGATGCGGTGTCTGTGCCTTTGTCTGTCCCAAAGATGCCATTGAAATCATACCAGCAGGATATAATTATACTCCTTCTGATGCTGCACCATTGGCGGGTAAAGAGTGAAGTATTTGCCAATCATCAGAAAAATCTGCCAGTTATCCATTCTGGCCCTTTTTTGCGCGCTTCCTTTTCTAACCGCCATTGGCTTTACAGGTCTTGGCGGTTCTCTTTTTAGTTTTGATCTCTTCGGTGTCCCATTCTCGGACCCTGCCTCTACCATGCAAATCATGGGGCAGGGCGCAATGGAGAACACATGGCCTCTCGTCACCGTTCTTTTGGGTGCCGCATTTAGCCTGCTTCTTGCCTTTTTTATGGGCCGGATCTTCTGTGGCTGGATTTGTCCGTATGGCCTATTTTCAGAATTTTTGGGGAAACGCAAAAGAGTTTGGAGATATGCGGATAAACTTAAAGCTCTTGTGTTTATCGCCGCGCTGACTATAGCTTGTATTTTTAGCTACCCGTTGATAAGCCTTTTATCCATGCCTGGACAAATCAGCCTTTCACCCCTGCTATTCCACACAGACTGGAGGGCCGCTTTTCTTCTCCTTATTCCTGTATTCCTGGCCCTGCTTCTGGACCTGATCCTGCGCAGACGCTTTTTCTGTACCTATATATGTCCTCAATCTGTTCTTTTGGGCGCTGCCGCAGGTCTTTTACCCAGGGTATTTCCCGGCTTGCGTATTACCTGGAATAGGGAAAAATGTTCCTGCAAGGGAGCTCCCTGTGACAAGGCCTGCCAGTTTTCTCTGACACCAAGAAAAAATCTTAAACGGAGTGCTTGCGTCATGTGTGGGGACTGCGTCGCGGTCTGTGCCAAAAGAGGAGGAGCCCTATTTTATACTGTAAAAAAGCAATAAAATCCGCTTAATATGGATATTCGAGACTTTTACCCATAATCGTCGGAAGCGGGGCAAAACGCAAGATGATAGACAACCACGCCGTTATAAACAACGCTAATAATTGAAAGATTCTTTTCCTGCTTGCAAAGCTATCGCCATATAAGCGTCAGATATGATTAATATGCGGAAAACTATCTTTCAATGATTCAACTGGCGCGCATATGGAGTATTGGATGATATTGAATATTTTAAATCTAAAGGATATGTTATAAAAAGTGATAAAAAACAAAACGCTGTGTTAAAATTATCTATTGAGGGTAAAGAAAGATCTAAATTTTAACAAAGTATAGTTCTTTCAATAAGTTATATCCAAAAAATTAAAATTTTTTTGAAAAAGGTGGTCGAGGGGATTGCGTAACCGTTAGCAGCCTTGCTGGTTACGGATATGGCGTGCCCCTTGCGGGTAAAAAGTTGTCATCCCCCAGGAAAACAACACATAGTTTGAACTGAGCTAAACAAAAACATAAGTATCACCCCGCTTGCTGATTCCAGGCAATTTTTGTTTTCTGTCTGATGAATATTCTTTTGGTGTTAATCCTGAACATGCTTATAACTGGCGACCGTTTTAATTTGTTTCGCCACACGCATATGCGCAAATACAGAAGTGGCAGTGAGAATACACACTCCTGGAATTTTCATCAGACGTCCACATACGTCATCAGTTTTTGCCAATTGATTAATTTGAGTTTCAATATTTTCTAT